>PNND01000242.1 GCA_013824045.1 Rhodobacter sp.
TGCTAACATTCTGCCCCGCGCCTTTACTTGTCAATCCATCCCGTGCGAGACTATTCACATGACAGAGTTCGATCCTGCACCCCAAGCCACAACGGATGACCGGCCCGCGGACCTGCGCGCCGGGGCGTTTCAGGGTGTTCGCGAAGCCCGGCGCAATGAACTAGCCGAGGACTATGTCGAACTGATCGCCGAACTGATCCACCAACACGGCGAAGCGCGCCCCGTAGACATCGCCGCCCGGCTTGGTGTGAAGGTGCCGACAGTGAGCAAGACGCTCGACCGTCTGGCGCGGGAGGGACTGATCACCCGCGCGAAGTATCGCTCGGTGTTTTTGACGGACACAGGCCGTGCGCTCGCGAAGGAATGTCGGCGGCGGCACGAGATCGTGCTACGCTTTCTCATCAGTCTGGGCCTTGATCCCGAGACAGCGGAACGCGATGCCGAAGGCATCGAGCACCATGTCAGCGAGCGAACGCTGGCCCTGTTTTCAGCCTTCGCCAACCGGTCCTGAAGGCCTTCAGCTATTCTCGACCGCAAACCGCACATCGGCGATGAGGCTGTCGGCGCTGAAATTCTCCAGCCGTTTGCCATTAAGGAAGAAGGTTGGCGTTTGGCGGATAGCCAAGGCTTCCACGTCGGCCGCATCCTGATTCAGGATACCAGTGATGCCCGGGAAGAACTGGTCCGTCTCGGCCTTTTCAAGATCGAGGCCTGCAGCCCCGGCAATCTCCCAGGCGACATCCATCTCGGGCGAGCCATGGACAGCCCAGCCTGGTTGCTGTTCCAGCAGCGCATCCAGCACCGGCTCGAACTTGTCTTGCATCCGCGCAGCCTCGAGGATGCGCACTGCCTCGTCCGAGCCTTCATGGAAAACGGTGTAGCGCAGCACCACCCGGACCTGCGTCGGGAACTGCCGCCGGATTTCCTGCACCACGGGGTGGTATGCACGGCAGGCCTCGCAGGAGGGATCGAAGAATTCAACCAGTGTGACGGCGGCATCGGCGGGGCCGAAGCTAGGGGAGTAGTCACGGACCAAGAGGGCCTGATCCTCGGTTGGCGTGGCGGCGGCCGCCGCTTCTGCCTCGGCGTCGCGGCGCTGTTTCAGCACGAAGGCGCCACCCGCGAAGGCAGCAACACCAAGTGCGGAGGCTCCAAGGATAAGGGTGCGGCGGTTCATGTGCGGTGTCCTTTCGGCAGGATGAGACAGGCAAGGATCGCCGCAAAGGCGACCGCTGAGAGATAGGGGATCGGCAGGCCAAGGATCATCTGCGCCTCACCGGTGCAGGAGGGGCCATTTTCAGTGCATGGCACGATCGGTGCGGGCAGGATCCCTGCGTACAGGCCCGAATGCCATGCCGCAAGTGCGAGCCCGGCGAAAGCCAACGGCAAGCCATAGGTGCGCGCCATCCCGTCTCCCCGCCAGAGCGACAGGCCAAGGATCGGCACCAAGGGGAACATGGCGATACGCTGATACCAGCAGAGCGTGCAGGGCATCTGACCAAGCACCTCTCCGATGAAGAGCGCACCAAGCGTGGCCGCCAGTGCGATCAGGAAAGCGACGGTCAAGGAAAGGTCGTCACGCGACAGGCTCTGCGGGTCAGCTTTGGTCAAGAACCGGCTCCTTGCGGCGACGAAGGGGAAGCGAGGCGGCAAGGATCAGGACCGTGCCGAGAGTGATCGCAATATCGGCGACGTTGAACGTGGGCCAGTGCCAGTCACGCCAATAGAAATCAAGGAAATCAGTCACGGCACCCTGCCGAAGCCGGTCGATGATGTTGCCAAGCGCCCCGCCCACGACCAGTGCAAAGCCTGCCCTTTCCAAAGCAGGTTGCGCCCGGAATGCCATGACGGCGAAGGCGATGGTCAGTGCGCCCGTCAGCGCAGCCATCAGAAGGGGCTTACCCGCCATGAACCCGCCCATCATGCCAAAGCTCGCGCCGGTATTGAACCCGAGGGAAAGGTTGAGGCCCGGCAGGACCGGGACCGCAGTCCCCTGCGACAGCAGCGACAGCGCTGCGGTCTTGGTCAACTGGTCTGCCACCACTGCGGCAGCAATCAGCGAAGTCAGCATCACCCTGGTCATTCTACGGCCTTGCTCTTGATGCCGATCCAGCGTGGGACCGACGCGGCGTAACGATCATAGTCCGGCCCGATCGCCGCGCGCAGGGCGGCCTCTTCCGACCTGACTTGCGTGCTGGCCGACCAGAGGAACAGGAGCGGGGCCAGGACCGTAGGGATTGCCGGAACCGCCATCGCAACACCCACCAGCAGCGCCGCTTGACCCACAAAGGTTGGGTTGCGACTGAAACGGTAAAGCCCGCCCGAAACCAGATCGCCCGTCTCGCCGCCCACCAAGCCGACGCGCCAGGATGATCCCATCGACATCTGCGCGGCAAAGGCCACCATCGCGCCAAGCCCCGCGACAAAGACCCCGATCAGACCAAGGAGGACGCCGCGCCCCTCGGTCCAAAGCGGATCGATCTTGTGCAGGATAGGCACGGCGAGCCAGAGGAGCGGCCCGAAGAACGCCAAGGCAAAGGCCACGCGAAACCCGATTGCCGCCAGCCGATCGCGCCCCGTGGCGCGGGCGAACAGCCATACAGGCCGACCCGCCGCTTTCGCGGCCAGCGCGCTGCCCCAAAAGAACAGGGCCAGATAGCCGAAGAGAAGGGCCAGTGCGGCCCAGCCGAAACCGGAGATCATCGTCCTACGCCTCCCGTTCCGGATTGAACCGCAGCAGGCGCAGCGCGTTCAGCGTCACCAGCACAGTCGCTCCGGTGTCAGCCAGGATCGCGATCCAGAGACCGGTCAGACCGAATACCGAGGTCACGAGGAAGACGGCTTTCAGCCCGAGCGCGATGGTCACGTTCTGGCGGATGTTGGCCATCGCAGCGCGCGACAGACGGATCGTGGCGGGAATGTCGGTCACTCGGTCACGAAGAATGGCCGCATCGGCCGTTTCCAGCGCCACATCAGTTCCCGAGCCCATCGCCACGCCAACGCTTGCCTGTTTGAGCGCGGGGGCGTCGTTGATGCCGTCGCCGATCATCATCACGCTGCCTTGGGTACCGATCTCGCGGATATAGGCGAGCTTGTCCTCGGGCAGCATGTCGGCCTCGAACTTCAGCCCAAGACTTCCGGCAATCGCGGCGGCCGTGCGCGGGTTGTCCCCGGTCAGGATCACCGATGTCACTCCCATGGCCGTCAACTGGCGCACCGCGTCTTTGGCATCCGCACGCGGCTCGTCTCGCATGGCGATAAGGCCCAGCGGGGTCTTTTCGCGGAACACGGCGACGGCGGTCTTTCCGTCCTCCTCAAAAATCGTGGCCTGCCGAAGACCGATGCCATCGAGCCCGCCATGCTCCATCGCATAACGGGGCGAGGATACATAGGCCACCGCGCCGCCCACGGTTGCAACAACGCCTTTGCCCATCAGGGCCTTGGCATCCTGCGACGGCAGCGCGGAAACGCCCGCGTCCTTGGCCTTGTTCAGGATCGCAATCGCCAGCGGGTGGCTCGACCCTGTTTCGACGCCCGCAGCAACGGCAAGAAGCTCGGCCTCGGTCGTTGCCCCGAACGGCACCACATCCGTCACCTGCGGGCGGCCATGCGTCAGCG
>PNND01000049.1 GCA_013824045.1 Rhodobacter sp.
ACCGCCACACCGATGGTCACCACCGCCACGCCCAGCCCCATCGCAAAGGCCCCAGCCACGCCTGCCGCCCCGATGCCAAGCTGAAAGGTCAGGATCAGCAGGAACAGCGCCCCGGAACAGGGGCGCACCGCCACACTGGCAATCAGCGCCGCCGTGTCGCGCCACCCGGTCAGCCGCGCCACCTCTTCCACCGTGGGCCCATGGGCATGGCCGCAGCCGCAGTCCGGCCCGTGGTCATGGTGTTCGTGGCCATGGCCATGGTGATGGTGATCATGGTGGTGATGATCGTGGTCGCTGCCCTTTTCCGCGTCAGACCGCACCCCACGCCAAACCCCGCGCCCCCCGCGCCAGACCAGCCACAGCCCGATGGCCGCAATCGCCGCCCAACTCGCCATGGCCAGCGCCCCTTCGGCCATGCCCACCATCCGCTCGCGCGTCCAACCCAGCGCCAGCACGCCTGCATAGACCAGCGCCACTGCCACCCCCGCCTGCGCCAGCGAAGAGGCCAGCGCCACCCCCGCCAGCGGCACCAGCCGCACCCGGCGCGCCACGCCATAGCCGCCGATAAGGAACTTGCCATGCCCCGGCCCCGCCGCATGGGCCAACCCATAGAGGAAACACACCGACAGCAAGCCCGCCCATGCCGCAGGCTCCCCCGCCTTCACCGCCCGCACCGCCCCGGCCAGCGGCGCCTGCAAGGCCCGTTGCACCTCGGCCGCCCAGCGGCCCAGCATCTCCAGCCCGCCCAGCGCCCAGACCAGCGCCAGCACCGCCGCCACGCCCAGCCCGGCCAGCATCACAGCGCGCCGCATGTCACCCGAACCTCCTGCGCAAACAGCGCCCCCACTTCGGGAAAGCCCATCTCCACATCCATATCTGCCGGGATCTCGGCCAGAATGGCCTGCAACTCACGCTCCGCCTCGGACAATTCAGGCGCGATCACCTCTGTCTCGCAGCCCTCTGCCGTAACCTCACGGATCGTGTATTCGGTGTAATAGGTGGGATCATAATTCTTCACCACCAGAAGTCCCGCCACCGGTTCGGCCAGATCGCGGATGTGGGACGATATGATCTGCCCCCCCTCATAGCGCGCCACCCCGGCGCGCGGCCCCGACAATTCCACGGCCCGCTCCCCGGCAAAGGCATAGGTATCGCCCGGAAATCCCGGCTCCCAGGCCATGTCGAACCCCTGCAAGGCTGCCGTCTCGGCCTCGGTCAGCACGCCATCGGCATCCGGGTCCAGCCCGCGTTCAGTGATCAGCACCAGCGAAAAGAACGGATCATAGGTCCATGTCACCCGCAGCGCCGAGGCCCGCCCAGCCTCATCCCGGATCACCTCCAGCGCGGTCTCCATGAAGACATGCGGATGCGCACCCGCAGGCCCGCCCAGCCCCATCAGGGCCACAACCGCCATGGTCCACCGCATCCAACCCCTCCAGCCAGCACATCTGCCGCCAGAGTTAGGCCCCATCCTCCCGGCCTGCAACCACCCTCAGCGGCGGATTGCCGGATGGGTCGCCGCATCAAGGATATGCCCCGCCCCGTGGATCACCTGACTGGCCGCCCCCACGATCAACGGATCGGGCATCCCGATCACCTCCCAATCCTTTTCCGGGTAATCAACGGTGGACAGGAAATGGCGCAAGCAGTTCAACCGCGCGCGCTTCTTGTCATCCGATTTCACGATCACCCAAGGCGCATCGGCGGTGTCAGTGTAGAAGAACATCGCCTCCTTCGCCTCGGTATAGTCATCCCATTTATCAAGGCTCGCCTTATCGATGGGCGACAGTTTCCAGCGTTTCAGCGGATCGGTCTCACGCTCGATGAAGCGCCGCCGCTGCTCCTCGCGGCTGACCGAGAACCAGTATTTCCGCAGCCGCACGCCCGAGCGGACCAGCATCCGCTCCAGCTCCGGCACCTGCCGCATGAATTCCAGATATTCCGACGGGGAACAGAAGCCCATCACCCGCTCCACCCCCGCGCGGTTGTACCAGCTGCGGTCATAAAGCACCATTTCCCCCGCTGTCGGCAGATGCGCGATATAGCGTTGAAAGAACCACTCGCCCTTTTCCTTTTCGGTGGGCTTGGTCAGCGCCACCACCCGCGCATAGCGCGGGTTCAAATGCTCCATGAACCGCTTGATCGTGCCGCCCTTGCCCGCCGCATCGCGCCCTTCGAAGAGGATGACGAATTTCTCGCCCGTCTCCTGCGCCCAGATCTGCAGCTTCAGCAACTCGGCCTGCAACCGCGCCTTCTCTGCCTCATAGGTCTGCCGCCCAAGCGCACGGCCATAGGGATATACCCCGCCCTCAAAAGCCGCCCGGATCGCGTCCGCATCCACCTTGGGGTATTGCGTGGGGCCTTGCGGGCGATCATCCGATGTCGCCGCGACCACCGGCTTCACCGCCTCCGGTCGCGCCGTATCGGTCCCTGTCGTGCCGTCGCCGTCCATCGCACACCTCCGGTTCAGGATCATCCGCCCAGCTTGGCACGAATGGCCCGCCCGCGCCTTGATCCCTGTCAAAAACAGCCCCGAATGCCCCTTTTTTATCCGCAAAACCCGGCATAGGGTCTGCGTCGCACTGGCATTCAGAAGGTTCATGATGATCACGCTGCACGGCGTCTACCGCTCCCGCGCCACCCGGCCGCTCTGGCTCTTGCTGGAAAGCGGCACCCCGTTCAACCATGTCCCGGTGATTCAGGCCTATCGCCTGCCCGATCCCCATGCACCCGATGCGCCCCAGAACACCGCCTCGCCCGGCTTCCTGCAGATCAATCCGCAAGGCCAGATCCCGGCCATGCAGGACGGCGACCTGATCCTGACGGAAAGCCTCGCCATCGCGCTCTACCTCGCCCGCCGCTATGGCGGGACGCTCGGCCCGCAGGATGATGCCGAAGGCGCGCTGATGGAACAATGGGCGCTCTTTGCCGCGACCGCCGTTGAGACCCCAGCGCTGGAAATTCTTCAGGCCCCGTCCGGGGAGATGGGCGAAGCCATCCTCAAGGTCGCCGCAGAAAAACTCCGCCGCCCGCTGGCGCGGCTGAACACGCATCTGCAGGGGCGCGACTGGCTGGTCGGCAACCGCTTCACCGTGGCCGATATCAACACCGCCGAATGCCTGCGCTATGCACAAGGCCATGCCGCGCTGATCGCCGAATTCCCTGAGGTGAAGCGCTGGCTGGAAAGCGCACAATCCCGCCCCGCCTTCCAACAACTTTGGGCCGCACGTATGGCCGAACCTGCCTGATCAGGTCCCGTCACACGGCAATGGGGGGCGCCACGCGCCCCCCATTGCTGCCCCACTACGCTTCCCTCTGTACGGTTGCGCAGCTTAGGCCGCTGCATGGGTATTTTTGCCAAGATGAATGGGCGCGCAGCCTTCTCCCTTCACCCGTTCTGCACGGGGGAGGGGACGGGTAGGGTCAGCCCCGGTCAGACGTATTTCCGCCAATCGTGCTGTTCCTTGAACCCCAGCACCTCGCGGATCTTGCGGTTGGACAGCAGCCCCTCATGCGGGCTGACCTCACGTGACAGCGGCACCTTC
>PNND01000169.1 GCA_013824045.1 Rhodobacter sp.
CCTGCGAGATAGGCCTTGAGCAGTTCCTGCCATTTGCGGACGACGGCGACCGGGGCTTCGGCATAGCCGTAACCGGGAAGGTCGGTCATGTAGCGGTTTTCGCCCAAGGCGAAGTAGTTGATTTCCTGCGTGCGGCCCGGCGTGTTGGAGGCGCGGGCCAGCGTTTTGCGGCCGGTCAGCGCATTGATGAGGGATGATTTGCCGACGTTGGAGCGGCCTGCGAAGCAGACTTCCAGCCGATCCGCCGGGGGCAGGCCGGACATGGCGACCACGCCTTTGACGAAGGTGACGGGGCCTGCAAACAGCAGGCGGCCCGCTTCGCGCGCCTCATCCGTTGCGTCGGGGGCGAGGGAGAATTGTAGGCCGGTCATGCGAGGGTCCATTCATCGCCTGTGGCGATGGTGCCGGGTTGCAGGACGGTGGCGTAGAGGCCGAAATCCTGATGCCCGTAATTGCGTTCAAGCGCGCCGAGCGTGTCGGCATCGCTGTGGCCGGTGGCCGGTTCAACGGTGGTGGCCATGCAGCGGGTGATGCGTTCCTGCACATGCAGGATGGCGGTGCCGATGCGGATGTCGCGGCCGACCCAATCCCATTCGGCCCAAGCGGGCGCGCCGTCGAGCCAGAGGTTGCCGCGCCAGCGGTGGATCGACAGGCCCTGCCCGATGCGGGTGGAGAGATCGGCGAGGGAGGCGAGGTTGAGGATCGAGATGGAGGGGAAATCGCTGTCTGTCATGCCGCGGCCTGCGGTGACAATGCGGGTGGGCTGGGCGCGGTTTTCCGGGTTCAGCGGGCGGACCCAATCCAGAAAGCGGGGCAGATCGGCGGTGTCATCCGGGCGGAAGGTGATTGTGCCCCGGTCGGGGTGGCGCAGGGTAACGGTGGCCGTCGCCTCATCCAGATCGGAGTCGATCGCGTTGAGGGCATAGGCCTTGGCCCCGCGTGCGAAGTTCATGCAAGGGTTCCAGCCATCGGTCAGCTTTGCGGCTTCATGGGCGACGGCCCAATGTCTGTCCCATGGCAGGCAGGCACCCGTTGAAAGACGAACGGACGCGAGCATCTCGCGTCCGTGTCCCTTGATCGGGTGGCGGCAGATATGGGCCAGCCGCCCGCCTGTCATTTCTTGGCTTTCTTGGATTTGTCCGACACCGGGACGGGTTCCTTCTTCTTGAAGCCCGACTTGATGTTGCCGAAGATGTCCGGCTTGTGCCCGTGGCTGCGCATGATGATGTATTGCTGGGCGAAGGTGATGATGTTGTTCGTGATCCAGTAGACCACGAGGCCCGAGGCAAAGCCGCCCAGCATGAACATGAAGATCCACGGCATCCAGGCGAAGACCTGCTGCTGGATGGGATCGGTGGGCTGGGGGTTCAGCTTCTGTTGCAGCCACATCGTGATGCCCAGAAGGATGGGCAGGATGCCGATGAAGATCAGCGCCATGAGGCTGCCCGGCACGGGCGCATCCCAAGGCAGGACGCCGAAGAGGTTGAAGATCGACGACGGATCGGGGGCCGACAGGTCGGTCAGCCAGCCGAAGAACGGCGCGTGACGCAGTTCGATGGTGACGAAGATCACCTTGTAAAGCGCGAAGAAGATCGGGATCTGGATCAGGATCGGCAGGCAGCCCGCTGCGGGGTTGACCTTCTTGTCCTTGTAGAGCTGCATCATTTCCTTTTGCAGCTTTTGCTTGTCTTCGCCCGCGCGTTCCTTGATCGCCTCAAGTTCCGGCTGAAGTTCCTTCATCTTGGCCATGCTGACATAGGATTTGTAGGCCAGCGGCAGGACGAGGAATTTCAGGAAGAAGGTCAGGCCGATGATGGCGAGGCCCATGTTTCCGATCATGGCGTTGAGCCAGTGCAGAACGGCAAAGATCGGTTTCGTCAGGAAGAAGAACCAGCCCCAGTCGATGGAATCGATGAAGCCGGGGATGCCCTGATCGCGTTCATAGGCGCGGATCGTGGCCCATTCCTTGGCACCCGCGAAGAGACGGGTGGTGGAGGTGACGGTGCCGCCTGCGGCCAGTTCCTGCACGGGTTTGCGGGTTTCGGTCTGGTAGATATCGGCGCCGGGGACGTATTTGGTAACAGCGGTGAAGGGCGTGCCCTGTTCGGGGATCAGCGTCGTCATCCAGTACTTGTCAGTGAAGCCGATCCAGCCATCGGCACCGGCATCCACCACCTCGGCCTGCGCGCCTTCGCGGGCGACGACGGGAAATTCGGTGATGTCGTCATAGCCAAGCTCGGTCAGGGTGCCGTCGGTGCGGCTGACCATGCCTTCGTGCAGGACGAAGAAGTTCTGCAGGCCGGTGGGTTGGCCGTGGCGGGCGACGATACCATAGGGGAAGAGCGAGACCGTGGCGGTGCCGCCGTTCTGGACCGTGTCGGTGACGGTGAACATGAAGTTTTCGTCGATCGCGATTTCGCGGGTGAAGGTCATGCCCTTGGTGTTGGACCATGTCAGCGTGACAGGTTTGCCCGGCGACAGGGTGCCGCCTTCGGCGATGCGCCATTCGGTTTTCGCGCCCGGCACATCTTCGGCGGCGAGGCCGGCGCCCGGCCCCCAGCCGAAGACGGCGTAATAGGGATGCGCTTCGCCCACGGGCGAGAGGAGGCGGACGATGGGCGAGTCGGGTTCCAGCGTTTCCTTGTAGCTTTTCAGCGACAGGTCATCGATCCGGCCACCGAGCAGCGAGATGGAGCCCACCAGTTCCGGCGTGTCCACGGTCAGGCGCGGGGCTTCGGGCAGGGGCTCTGCCGCCTCGGCCGTGGCGGTGGCGGTGCCTTCGGGCGTGACAGCGGCTGCCGGTGCCTCGGTCTGGGTGACCGCGGCGGGGGCGTTCGGATCGACCGGCGGCGCTTCGGGCGGCGGGAAGAGCACGAACCATACGAGGATCACGACGAAGCTCAGCACGGTTGCGAGGAGGAGGTTCTTGTTCTGATCTTCCATAGGGAGAGACTGCCGCCATTGGTGGAATTGGGTCAGGCCTGCTTCAACAGAAGGGGGGGCGAAAGGTCAAGGGCTTTCGCCTGTGCGCGTGGGGGCGGGCCGGGAAAGTTGATCAGCGCAGGGCAGGGGGGAGGCCAGAGTCGGTATCAGTATCCGGGTCTGCCGGGGCCGCGCCAGGGGCGAGGGCGAGGAAATCGAACAGCGCGGGGTCGGCCAGATGCGAGGGCCGGACATTCATCAGCGCGCGGAACATGATCTGGCGGCGGCCGGGGGAGCGGGTTTCCCAATCATCGAGCAGTTTCTTGACCTGCATCCGTTGCAGCCCCTCTTGGCTGCCGCAGAGATCGCAGGGGATGATGGGGTAATTCATCGCGCGGGCGAATTTTTCGCAATCCGCTTCGGCCACGAAAGCCAAAGGCCGATAAAGCATCAGATCGCCGTCTTCGTTCAGGAGTTTGGGCGGCATGGCGGCGAGGCGGCCGCCGTGGAAGAGGTTCATGAAGAACGTTTCGAGGATATCGTCGCGGTGATGGCCGAGGACGACGGCGGAACAGCCCTCTTCGCGCGCAATGCGGTAGAGGTTGCCCCGGCGCAGGCGCGA
>PNND01000190.1 GCA_013824045.1 Rhodobacter sp.
TGAACCAGAACCCCGGCGCGCGCATCAGCCTTCGCCATCCATGATGCGGCGGATCATCGTCATCACCCGCTCCGTCACCTCGGCCCCGTCCGACGCCACCGCCCATGCCGCCTGTGCCAGCCGTGCCGCCCGGTCGGGTGACAGCAAATCCCCCAGCGCCTCGGCCAGATCGGTGGCCGATCCCACCGCCCGTGCCGCCCGCGCCGCGCCCAAACGGCCAAAGGTGGTGCCATAAGGCCCCGGTCGCGGCCCATACAGAATGGCCGACCCCAGTGCCGCCGCCTCCAGCGGGTCGCGGATACAGCCGCTTCCGCCCAGACTGCCGCCCATGAAGGTGATGGGGGCCAGCCGATACCACAGCCCGAACTCGCTGCCCGCATCGGCGATATAGACCTCGGTCTCGGCATCGGGCTCTTCTTCTTCCGCGCGCTGGGCGACGGACCAGCCCTCTTCCTTTTCCATCCGATGCGCCAAAGGCGCAACGCGGCCCGGATCCTGCGGCACCACGATCAGCAGCAACCGATGCGCCAACCGCAGCGCCGTCCGATGCGACGCAATCACCGCGGCTTCCTCGGCCTCGGGCAGGGCGGCGGCCAGCCAGACCGGCCGCGTCGCCAATTGCCGCGCCATGGCATCGCGCTCGGCCTCGGTGCAGGGCAGGGCGGCGCTTTCCTCTTCCAGCTTGCCCGTCACCTCCACCGCCGAAAGGGTGGCCCCCGCCTTGCGAAAGGCCCGCGCCGATGGCTCATCCAGCGTCAGCACCGCCCGAAACTCGGCCAGCAGACCGCGCATCAACCCCGGATACCACCCATCCCGCTCCCGCAGGAAAACGGGGTTGCGCGCGCCCACCATCAGAAGCGGCAGCTTCCGCTCCACCGCTTCATGGAGCAGCGCGGGACGCAACTCGCCCTCGGACATAATCACGACCTCGGGCCGCCAGTGATCCAGAAACTGCCCGGCCTCAACGGGCATATCCGCAGGCGGTGGCTGCAGGATGATCCCGGTCCGCTGGGGCAAGGAATCGGGGCAGGTCAGCACCACCGCGACCGCATCCTCCTCGACCAGCCGCCGCGCCAGTTCCAAAAGCGCCCGCGCCGCATCCATCCCCGGTGCATGTAGCCAGACCAGCCGCCCCGCTGGACGCGGCGGTCGTTCGACCGCTGGCCCCGCCTCGCGGCGGTTGGACAGGTTGTATAGCGTAAGGCCGAGGGAATAGGCCATGTCCCGGTCTGGTGCTTACAGACCCAGCGCCTCGGTCGCGGACCCGGCCTGTTCCTCATCCCGCAGGCGGTGAATATGCGCGATGAAATAGCGCATATGCGCGTTGTCCACCGTCCGCTGCGCCTCGGCCTTCCAGGCGGAAAAGGCGCTCGCATAATCCGGGAACATTCCCACGATATGGATCTTGCTGACATCCCTGAACACGTTCTTTTCAGGTGTCACCAGCTCGCCGCCGAAAACAAGGTGAAGGCGCTGCGTCATGGTTTTTCGCTCCGCGGGATGAGAGTCGTCATTTTCGCGCGCAGGGTAACGCCCCCCGCCGCAGGGTCAAGCCAGCGCCGCCCGCAATGCTGCCCCACAATGCTGCACTGCAAAAGCATTGCTATACATTTGCGGGCTTTTGCCCTATGCCGCCTGAACGGCCCGACGATTCCGGGGCAGGCGGCGGTTTTGGGAGGCCGGTCCTGCGAAGGGGAATGAGGTGCCGGTACAAGGTGCTTCACGGGCGCAATACGCCGCCCCTTCAGGATATGACATGACAGATACAACGATTGCCGCGCCTCTGGCTGCGGCCCTTTCGGCCAAGGGCTATGAAACCCTTACGGCCGTTCAAACCGCTATGCTGGCCGAAGAAGTCGCAGGCCGCGACCTGTTGGTGTCCGCCCAGACAGGTTCGGGCAAGACCGTGGCCTTTGGCCTTGCCATCGCGCCCGACGTGCTGGCCGGCAATGACCGTTTGCTCTTCGCAGACCGCCCGCTGGCCCTGATCGTGGCCCCCACGCGCGAACTGGCCCAGCAGGTGCAGCGCGAATTCGAATGGCTCTATGCCGATGCCGGGGCCATCCTAGCGTCTTGTGTTGGTGGCATGGATTACCGCAACGAACGCCGCGCGCTGGATCGTGGCGCGCATATCGTTGTGGGCACCCCCGGCCGTCTGCGCGACCATATCGAGCGCAAGTCACTCGATCTGTCGGGCATCAAGGCCGTGGTGCTGGACGAAGCCGATGAAATGCTTGATCTCGGCTTTGCCGAGGATCTGGAATTCATCCTCGCCGCCGCGTCCGAGGAACGGCGCACGCTGATGTTCTCGGCCACCGTGCCGAAGGAAATCGAAAAGCTGGCGGGCACCTTCCAGAAAGACGCCCTCCGCATCGCGGCCCAGGGTGAGGCGAAGCAGCACGTCGATATCGAATACCGCGCCCTGTCCGTGCAGGCCCGTGACCGCGAACACGCGATCTTCAACGTCCTGCGTTTTTATGAAGCGCAGACCGCCATCGTCTTCTGCAAGACCCGCGCGAACGTGAACCACCTCTACGCCCGCATGGCCAATCGCGGCTTTCAGGCCGTGGCCCTGTCGGGCGAGCTGAGCCAGCAGGAACGGATGCACGCGCTGCAGGCCCTGCGCGATGGTCGCGCCCGCGTTTGTATCGCCACCGATGTCGCCGCGCGCGGGATCGACTTGCCGGGTCTGGAACTGGTCGTCCATGCCGATCTGCCCTCCAACTCGGAAACCCTTCTGCACCGATCGGGCCGCACAGGCCGCGCCGGGCGCAAGGGTGTGTCGGCCCTGATCGTGCCGCCCGCCGAATTCCGCAAGGCGCAGCGCCTGCTGCAAGGGGCCAAGGTCGTGGCCGAATGGGGCAAGGCACCCAGCGCCGAAGAGGTGCAGGAAAAAGATGATCTGCGTCTGATCGAACACCCCGCGCTGGCGCAGGATGTTGGGGATGAGGCCGATATGGCCGCCTCCCTTCTGTCCGAGTATGGGGCCGACAAGGTCGCCGCCGCCTTCATCCGTCTCTGGCGTGAAGGCCGCTCCGCGCCCGAAGTTCTGTCCGACGCCATCACCCCCACCGCATCCGCCCCGCGGGAACGTGGCGAGTTCGGCCCTTCGGTCTGGTTCAAACTGTCCGTAGGCCATACCGGCCGGGCCGAGGCGCGCTGGCTCCTGCCCAAGATCTGCGAAACCGGCTCCATCTCAAAGGATGGCATCGGCGCGATCCGGGTGCAGCAGGACCACACCCTTGTGCAGATCTTGGAAACGGTGGCAGGCAAGTTTGGCAAGATGGTCGAAATCGAACCGGGCCTGATGATGGAACGCATCGAAGGCGAACCTTCAATGGAACGCCCCGAACGGCCCACCACACGACCGAACTCCCGCCCCTCCCCTGCTCCGCGCCCCGAACGCCGCGAGACGCCGAAACCGGTGCGCGAAGACCGCCCCGTTCGCGAAGAGCGGGCCGACAAGCCCGCCTATTCCGGCAAGCCGCCGCGTATCGTCGAAGACGACGCGCCCGCAGCCCCGGCATGGTCACCGCT
>PNND01000250.1 GCA_013824045.1 Rhodobacter sp.
TTTGCCAATATCCTGTTCGAGCCGCTGTGGAAGGCCGAATACATCGACCATGTCCAGATCACCGTGGCCGAAACCGTGGGTGTCGAAGGGCGCGGCGCCTATTACGACAAGTCCGGTGCCATGCGGGACATGGTCCAGAACCACATGATGCAACTTCTATGTCTGATCGCGATGGAGCCGCCCTATCACTTTGACCCTGACGCCGTGCGGGATGAAAAGCTCAAGGTGATCCGCGCGCTCGATCCGGTGAAGGCCGAGGATATCGTGCGCGGGCAATATCTGCCGGGCGGCGGGCAGGCCGGCTATGTGGCTCATTCGGAAAACCCGGCTTCAAAGACCGAAAGCTATATTGCGCTGAAATGCCATATCTCCAACTGGCGCTGGAAGAACACGCCCTTCTATCTGCGCACCGGCAAGCGGCTGCGGGCACGCGCATCCGAGATTGCCATTACCTTCAAGGAACCGCCCCATTCGATCTTTGACGATGCGACGGGTTGGCGCGAGAACGTGCTGGTGATCCGGTTGCAGCCGAATGAAGGCATGAACCTGATGATGATGATCAAGGAACCGGGGCCGGGCGGCATGCGTCTGATGCAGGTGCCGCTGGACATGTCCTTCGCCGATGCTTTGGGGGCCGAGGCCGAGGATATCCCCGATGCCTATGAACGGCTGATCATGGATGTGATCCGGGGCAACCAGACGCTCTTCATGCGCGGTGATGAGGTGGAGGCTGCCTGGGCCTGGGCCGACCCGATCATCGAAGGGTGGGAGGCGCGGGGGGATCGCCCGCAGGGCTATGATCCCGGGTCATCCGGGCCGGAAGATGCGCTGATGCTGATGCATCGCGATGGCCGCCGCTGGCGGGAGATCCGGGAATGAAGCTGGAAGTCTATCCCGACCGCGAATTTCTGATGCTGGGCTTGGCCAATGTGATGGCAGGCCAGTTGGCGGATTTTCTGCGGCGGGAGGGGCGGGCCTCGCTTTGCGTTCCCGGCGGCACCACACCGGGGCCGATCTTTGATACACTGTCGGGCGTGGATCTGGATTGGTCCAATGTGGCCGTATTCCTGAACGATGAACGCTGGGTGGGCGAGGACAGCCCGCGCTCCAACACGCGCCTGCTGCGGGAACGCCTGCTGCGTGGCAAGGCTGCGGCGGCGTCGTTGATCCCGCTTTATGCTGCCGCCGATGCGCCCGAGGGAAAGCTGGAAGAGCTTGCAGAAGGCCTGCGCCCGCATCTGCCGATCTCGGTTCTGCTGCTGGGCATGGGGGCCGACATGCACACGGCCAGCCTGTTTCCCGGTGCCGACCGTCTGACAGACGCGCTGGCCGCCGATGCGCCGATCCTGCTGCCTATGCGCGCCGAGGCGGCGGGCGAGCCGCGCGTCACGTTGACCGCCCCGGTGCTGAAAGGCGCGATGAACATCCATATCCTGATCACCGGGGCAGAGAAGCGAGAGGCGCTTGAACGCGCGCTGACCCTGCCCCCGGAAGAGGCGCCGGTGCGCGCCGTGCTGGACAACGCAACCGTGCATTGGGCGGAGTGAATGATGAAACAGGACTGGGCCGCGCTGGCCGCACATCATCAGACAGTCAAGGATCGCCACATCCTTGATCTTTTCACGGACCCGAACCGGGCAGGGGCCTTTACTGCCGTTGCCGACGGGATGCAACTGGATTGGTCCAAGACCAACATCGATGCCGAGGGGCGGAAACTGCTGGTGGCACTCGCCGCCGCGTCGGGGGTCGAGGCCAAGCGGGCCGCGATGTTCGGCGGTGCGAAGATCAACGAAACCGAAGGCCGCGCCGTGCTGCATACGGCGCTGCGCGATCTGGACGGTCCTGTGATGGTCGAAGGTGTGAACGTCACCCCCGGCATCACGGCCACCCTGGCGCGGATGGAGGCTTTCGCCCGCGATGTGCGCGAGGGGCGGTTCACGGGGCAGGGTGGCCGGATCACTGATGTGGTCAATATCGGGATCGGCGGGTCGGACCTTGGCCCGGCCATGGCGACGCTGGCGCTGGCCCCCTATCACGACGGGCCGCGCTGCCATTATGTATCCAACGTCGATGGCGCGCATATCGCCGATACGCTGAAGGGCCTGAACCCCGAAACCACGCTGGTGATCGTGGCTTCCAAGACCTTCACCACGATCGAGACGATGACCAATGCCGAAACCGCGCGGGTCTGGATGGCGGCCAAGGTTGCCAATCCTGCTGCGCAATTCGCGGCCGTCTCGACCGCAGCCGAAAAGACGGCGGCTTTCGGAATTGATCCCTCGCGCGTCTTCGGTTTTGAGGATTGGGTGGGTGGCCGCTATTCCATGTGGGGGCCCATAGGCCTTGCCCTGATGCTGGCCGTGGGGCCAGATGATTTCCGCGCCTTCCTTGCGGGCGGGCGCGCTATGGATGTCCATTTCCAGACCGCCCAGCTGGATGCGAATCTGCCCGTGCTGCTGGCTTTAGTTGGCATCTGGCACAACCAGATCTGCGGCCATGCCACCCGCGCCGTGCTGCCCTATGACCAGCGCCTGTCGCGCCTGCCTGCCTATCTTCAGCAGCTGGAGATGGAAAGCAACGGCAAGCGCGTGGCGATGGACGGGTCCGATCTGGCCATGCATTCCGGCCCCGTCGTCTGGGGCGAGCCGGGGACGAATGGCCAGCACGCCTTTTACCAGTTGATCCATCAGGGCACCCGCGTGGTGCCGTGCGAGTTCCTGATCGCCCGGCAGGGGCATGAACCCGATCTGGCCCATCAGCATCTTCTGTTGGTGTCCAACTGCCTTGCGCAATCCGAGGCGCTGCTGCGTGGCCGGTCGCTGGACGAGGCGCGCGCGATCATGGCCAAGAAGGGCCTGACGGGCGCAGAACTGGACCGGCAGGCGCGGCACCGGGTGTTTCCGGGCAACCGCCCCTCGGTCACGCTGGCCTATGACCAGCTTACGCCCTTCACGCTGGGCCTGATCATCGCGCTTTATGAACACCGCGTCTTTGTCGAAGGGGTGATCCTTGGGATCAACTCCTACGATCAATGGGGGGTGGAATTGGGCAAGGAACTGGCGCTGGCGCTGCAGCCGGTGCTGGAAGGGCAACAGGGCACGGAAGGCAAGGACGGATCGACGGCCGCACTTGCTGCGTGGTTTCGTGAATGAAGAACCCCCGGCGCATCGCGCCGGGGGCCAAAAATCTTGGAAGATTTTTGCAAATTTCTTCGAAGAAATTTGATTACTTCAGCGCCGCCGTCACGATGACCTCGACCAGATAGTCCGGCGTCGCCAGCTTCGCCTCGCCCGTCGCACGCGCTGGGGTATGGCCCTGCGGGACCCAAGTATCCCAGACGGAATTCATCTCGGCAAAGGTGCCGATATCGGCCAGCCAGATCTGGGCCGAAAGGATGCGCGTCTTGTCGGTACCAGCTTCGGCAAGGATCCGGTCCACTTCGGCGAGGCATTGGCGGGTCTGATCGGCCACGCTGTCGCCCGGATTGCCAACTTGGCCGGCCACCCAGACGATGCCGTTATAGGCCACCGCCTCTG
>PNND01000117.1 GCA_013824045.1 Rhodobacter sp.
GTGCTGGATGACCGGACGCTCGCGCTGCCTGACTGGAAGGGCAACGAACGCATCGACAGCCTGCGCAACATCGTGCGCGACGGGCGGGTCAGCCTGTGCTTCCTGATCCCCGGCTGGAAAAACCTGTTGCGCGTGAACGGCACCGCCCGGCTGACTGCCGATGCATCCTTGTGCGCGCGATTTGATCGGGGCGGGGTGCAGCCGCGCACGGTGATTGTGATCGACGTGGCCGAGGTCTATTCCCAATGCGCCCGCGCGGTGGTGCGGGCGGGGCTTTGGACGGCGGGGGATCAGTCCGGGGGTTTGCCGACCACCGGGCAGATGCTGGCCGATGCATCAGAGGGCGGGATCGATGCGGCGGAATATGATGCGGCCTCGGCCAAACGGGCCGGGTCGATCTGGTAGACGCTAGACCTCGAACCGCGTCGCGCCGCGCCGCTTTTCATCCACGGGCTGCGACAGCACCACGGCCTGATGCGCGCGCTGATCGCAACCCGACCTAGGGCAGATGCGGCAGTTGATTCCGACCGGCGTCATCCGCGCTCCGGTCACGGAAAACGCCTCGGCATAGCCGATTTCGGGCGCGTGTTCGATGGCGCAGCCCATCGCCACGGCAAGGCGGTTGTCCTGCGCGTGCCGCATCCATGTGGGGCGGTCCACCGTGCGGGAAAACACAAAGAACTGCGACCGGTCCGGCATTTCCACGAATTGCGGCACGATCCGCCCCGGCGTGCGGAAACTGGTATGCACGTCAAGGCGCGGGCAGGCCCCGCCATGTTCGGCCAGATGGAAACCCGTGGCGTTGAACCGTTTGGTCACGTTGCCGCCCTTGTCGATCCGCATGAAGAAGAAGGGCACCCCCTGCGCGCCTTCGCGTTGCAGGGTGGTGGCACGGTGGCAGGCCTGTTCAAAGGAAACGCCAAAGCGGGTGGCGATATGGTCAAGGTCGTATTTGGTGGCCCGCGCCTCGGCCAGAAAGGCATCATAGGGCATCAGGACCGCAGCGGCGAAATAGTTGGCCAGTTCCACCCGCAGCCGCGCCACGCCGCGCGGATCGGTGATGCCTGACCGCGCGGCCAGATTATCCAGCAGCGCGCGCTGTTCCAGCAGGCCGCACATATGCGTCAGCTGAAAGATGCGGTTGGTGTGATCCAGCGCCTCGGACAGCAGGATCTCGCGCCGCGCTTCATCATACTGCCGCAGGGTGCCGGGCAGATCATCGACCTGCACCAGACGCACCGTCACCCCCACCCCATCGCGCAGGCGGCGCTTCAGCGCGACGTAAATCTCATCCGGTTCCACCACCGCGCCCGCCCAGAATCCCGCCGCCGCCTCTTCCAGATCGCGGAAGTGGTTGCGGTGGCGGCGGAATTCGTTGTGCACCGCCGCTTCGGGCGTAGAGATGATCTGCGGCGCCTCGCCTTCGGTCAGTGACAAAAGCTGATCCGTGGCCGCTTGATAGGCGCTGTGCAGGCGCAGAAAGGATTGCACCAGCGCCGGCGCATGCACCATCGAGGCGCGCAGTTGTGTCAGGTCTGGCCGGGTTTCGGTGAACAGCGGGTCCTGCATCACCGCTCGCAGGTCGGCCAACTGGCTTGTACCATCCTCATCCGCGATCTCGCGCCAGTCGACGCCATAGACCTCGAACATCCGCAGCAAAACCGAAACGGACACCGATCTTTCGTTATTTTCCAGCAGGTTGACATAGGACGCGCTGATCCCCAGCGCCTTGGCCATGCTCCCCTGCGTTTCGCCCCGTTCCAGCCGCAGGCGCCGCAGATGCGGGCCGATGAAGGTTTTCTGCATACCGTCGCACACATTTCCAATTGCGTCATGTTTACAATATTACAGATTACAGCTTTTGTAAATTCTCGCATTCACAGCAGAACCCGCTTTCGTTTTGCACTTCGCGGCCTTGGTGGCATGGAGAACCCAACAGATCGGGAGGTCATCATGAAAACCGGAACGCAACACCTTTACATCCCCGGCCCAACCAATGTGCCAGAGTCGGTGCGGCAGGCCATGATCGTGCCGATGCAGGACCACCGCGCGCCGGATTTCGGCGATCTGACGCTGGGCCTCTTTGCCGATCTGAAAAAGGTTTTCAAAACCGAAACCGGTTCCGTGATGATGTTCCCCGGCTCCGGCACCGGCTGCTGGGAAGCGGCGATCACCAACACGCTGAACCCGGGCGACAAGGTGCTGATGGCACGTCATGGCCAGTTCAGCCTGCTCTGGGCCGATATGGCGGTGAAGCTGGGGCTGGACGTGGAAATCGTCGATCTGGCTTGGGGCGCTGGCACACCGGCCAACGAATTCGCCCGCATCCTTGGCAATGACCGCCACGGCAAGATCAAGGCGGTCTTCGTGACGCATAACGAAACCGCCACGGGCGTGACGTCGGATATCGCACTGGTGCGCCGCGCACTGGACGAATCCTTCCATGACGCGCTGCTGTTCGTGGATGGCGTGTCCTCCATCGGCTCTATCGATTTTCGTATGGATGAATGGGGTGTCGACCTTGCCGTGACGGGCAGCCAGAAGGGGTTCATGCTGCCCGCAGGTCTGGGGATGCTCGGCGTGTCGGCCAAGGCGATGGCAATGGCGGAAACCGCCAAGATGCGCCGCGCCTATTTCGATTTCGCCGACATGGCCCGCGCCAATACCACCGGCTATTTCCCCTACACGCCCCCCGTCCCGCTGTTCCACGGCCTGCGCCGCGCGCTGGACCGGATGCTGGACGAAGGGATGGAGAACATCTTTGCCCGCCACCGCCGCCTTGCCACGGGCGTTCGCAATGCCGTGGCCGCTTGGGGCCTCGACCTCGCCGCCGAACACCCCTCGCTCTATTCCGACACGGTCAGCGCGATCCGCGTGCCGAACGGGGTGGATGCGCGCGATGTGATCCGTGTGGCCTATGACCGCTACAACTGTTCCTTCGGCGCAGGCCTTGGCCCGCTGAACGGCAAGGTGTTCCGCATCGGCCATCTGGGCGATCTGAACGAAGGCATGTGCCTGACCGCCGTTTCCATCGCGGAGCTTTGCCTTGCCAATGCAGGCGCGCAGATCCGTTTCGGATCGGGCGTCGCCGCCGCGCAGGAAATCTATGCCGAGCCGATGGCCCGCGCGGTGCAACGCACCACCCGCGCAACCACCAGCATCGCCGCCGAATAAGCACCCAGAGGAAATCATGTCCCACACCCTGTACCCGCTGCGGCGCCAACGCCTGCAGCGATCGGAGCTTGCTGTTCCGGCGTCAAACCCCACCATGATCGACAAGGCCGCCGCAGGCCCCGCCGATTATGTGTTCCTTGATCTGGAAGACGCCGTCGCGCCCCCGGAAAAAGAACAAGCCCGCAAGAACGCCATTCAGGCGCTGAATGACATCGACTGGGCCGCCAAAGGCAAAACCGTTTCCGTCCGCATCAACGGGCTGGACACGCATTACATGTACCGCGACGTGGTCGATGTGATGGAACAGGCCGGTTCCCGCGTTCACACCCTGCTGGTCCCCAAGGTCGGCGT
>PNND01000187.1 GCA_013824045.1 Rhodobacter sp.
ACAATGAACATCTGCCGCACGTCCATCGGCGCAAGCTCCGACAGCAGCATGTTCACCAGGTCCCGGTCCGCCCCGGGTTTGGCCCGCAGCGTGTAGAAATAGGCCGGATGCTCGCTGGTGATCTTGGGCCAGCCGCCGCCCGCCTCGACCCAGCGCAGCAGTGCGGCCAGACCCAGGAACTCTTCGGGCAGGGCACTGCCCAGCTTGTAGGCCACCTTCCGCAATTCCGTCCGCCGCGCGTCGCCGACCTCGATCCCCAGCCGGTCCGCCGCATCGACCAGGATGAAGTCCATCTTCTGCCGCAGGATCGCCGCCGCGTCGGTGCCGCGCGCCCGGACGATGGGCTCGACCAGGTTGTTCCGGTCCAGCCAGTCGGCAAGCTGGTTGCGCAGGGTCAGGTCCATCACCTGAGGCACCGGCACCACGCCAAGGGACCGCCAGTCCAGCGTCGAGATCGCCGCCGGAAAGCGCACATCGCGAAAGATGTAGACCCCGCCGAAATGGCTGGTCCAGAAGTTCGACTGGCTGAAGGTCATCGCCGGCAGATGGATCGGCACCCGCGTCACGTCGCCCGTCTTCTTCGCGAGGCCAATCATCTCGGCCACCAGCACATCGTCGCGCCAGCCGTCGGGTTCCTGCCGGAACCGCTCGATCAGCTTCGCCAGCTTGCCCGCATCCGCCACATGCCCGCCGATCGTATCGGCCTCGACCGTCACCTGCCGGATGTCGAACAGCTTGGCCGGGGTGTCGAAGGCGTAGACCGAGTTCTGCAACTCCCCCGCCACCGCATCCCGCGCGGTCAGCGCAAAAAGCTGCGCCTCGTTCCTTTCGATGAACTGCGTCAGGATTCCCCGGCTGGTGGAGAACTTGATGTTGAGCAAAGGCGCATCCTTCTGCGCCGTCGTCAGCAAGATGAACTGCCGGTTCGCCCCGTTGGGGTTGAGGTAGAGGTGATCGTCAAGCTCATCCCCGATCTCGGGCGAATAGCCGGCGAGGTCGATGTGGAAATCGGTCAGGCTGGTCGTCTTGCCGGTCAGATGCAGCATCGCCCGGTTGTAGCGCTCGACCAGGGCGGGAGAGGAGACCTCGATCAGGTTCCCGAACATGAGACCGCGTTGGATGAGGCGTTTCATGGCGATTTCCCTCCTGGCCGGGCGCCCCTTGCAGCGGCCCCCCCACCCCATCCCTCCCCCACGCGGGGGGAGGGAGGCACGTGACGCCCACCGTCGCGTGGGGCGGTCGGGCCGGGAACCTCTCCTGCCAGTGGGGAGGGGATGGGGGTTGGGGACGCCGCGACTGCGCGCAACGCATCCGGATCAGCGCCTCCCTCCCCCCGCGTGGGGGAGGGATGGGGAGGGGGGGCGTCAGCCGGAGGCGAAGCCCAACCATTCCGAGTGACGCCAGCCCCAAGCGCCTCCCCTCCCCCCCGTGGGGAGGGGATGGGGGTGGGGGGCAGGCCAGCCGCCAAACCCTCGCCGTCCACTGCATCGAAGATCACCTGCATCACGCCCTCGATATTCCCCGACACCTCCGGATTCCAGAACCGCAGGACCTGAAATCCCTGGCTGACCAACCACTCATCCCGCCGCTGATCCCGCTCCCCACCATGCCCGCCGCCATCAACCTCGATCACCAACCGCCGCCCCAGATCGGCGAAGTCCGCGATGAACGGCCCGATGGGCGCCTGCCGCCGGAAATGCAAACCCAGCATCCGGTTCAACTCCCGCAGCTTGGCCCAGACCATCCGCTCTTGCGGCGTCATCTCCGCCCGCAGCTTCCGCGCCCGCGCCCGTGTGATGGGGTGAATACCGGTCATCCGTCACGCCCCATGCCGAAGGCCCCCCACCCCAACCCTCCCCACGCAGGGGGAGGGAGCGCCCAACTGCCCGTCACCAGCACCCACCCCAACCAAAAAAGCGCCTCCCCTCCCCCCCGTGGGGAGGGGCTGGGGGTGGGGGGCTTGTGGGCAGAATGCCACGGCTACCAGATCCGCTTTTCGATTGCGCTGCCGGTCGACATTTCACCGAAAAGCCTTGAATCGATGGTTCGCGCTCGCTCGTTAACGCGCGAAAGAACCGACCTGTGTGACGATAGGGCAATAGCAACCGCAAGAAACACTCCGATTGTGGCTACGTTGGCGAGAAGGAAAACTGCAATCCAGAAGAAGTTGGGCTCTGCATCTCGGATCAAGAGCATCCAGAAAACGAGACCGACGGAAGTGATGTTGAATAGGATGCAATTCTTTCTGATCGAAGTTTGCTTCAGCCCGGCATCAACTATCGCATCCTGCATCGTTCTCAACCAATCAAGCTCGGCTTCCATGTAGGGAAGAAGCAAATGCTTCTCCCACGCTTCACGTCGCCGCTCAAACTCGGCATCGCTGTCCTTGGTTAGATCTTCTCCGCTCACCCCTTCCCCTCCATCCACCGCCGCTTCGCCTCTTCCGTCCGGCCAAAGTCGCGCACCATCGCCTCGATGGCCACCTCGTCCGACTTGTCGGCATAGCGGAACTCCGAATCCGCGTAGCGGTTGATCTCCTGGATCACCATTTCCACCGAGATCGGCGTCATCAGCCCGCGGATCATCGCCAGCTTCTCGTCATAGGGCTTGAACAGGAACAGGTCCGGCTCTGCCATCCATTCGTCCGGCAGTTCGAAGTCCATCGCCCGGACCTTCACCGCATCGGTGATGTTCTTGATCGCCCGGCCCGTGAACCGCTCATCCGCTGTCTGGATCGCCTTCAGGTAAGCCCCGATCTTCGCCAGCGTGTCCAGCGGGCCGATGTCGCGGGCGACCTTTTCCCAGACGGCCACCAATCCGGCCTCATGCGGGCGCGCGTGCCCCTCGAAGCTGGCGGCGACGGCCTTCCTGATTTCCTGCGCCGCGAAAAGCTGATGCTCGCCCACCGGGATCGCGTGGTTCTTGCCCAGAAGCAGCGAGAGGATGTCGATGTAATCCTCCCGCGTCTGCGGCCCGTCGACCAGGAACCGCGCGCCCGCGCGCTGGCGCAGGGCGTCGTCCACGTTCTCGGGGAAATTGCTGAACATGCCGAAGGTGCAGTTGCCCCGCACCACCGTTCCGGCGCCAGCGAAGGCCTGCATGAAGACCGCCGTCACCTCTTGTTGGCCCGCAGATGACTGCCGGTCGCCGCGCTTGCCCGCCACCTGGTCGATGTCGTCGATGGTGCCGAAGGCGATCACCGAGGGGTCCAGCACCGCGTCGATGAAGGCCTTGGCGTTCTGGCCCGACTTGCCCTGGTAGCTGTCGATCTGGTCGATGGAAAAGTTCTGATAGCGGAACGGATAGCCCGCCACCTTGCAGTAATCGTTCAGCAAACCCGCCATCATCTGGATCAGCGTGGTCTTGCCCGTGCCGGGCTTGCCATCCCCCATGAAGGTGAAGATGAACCCGCCCAGTTCCGCGAACGGGTTCAGCCGCCGCTCGAAATCATAGGCCATCAGCATCTTGGCCAGCCGCAGCGACTGGTACTTGGCGATGTGGTTGCCCACCACCTCATGCGGC
>PNND01000394.1 GCA_013824045.1 Rhodobacter sp.
GCAACCTGCCCGTCACGATCTACGGTGTCACCTCCGCCCTCGCCCGCAACCCTGAACAAGTCGCCGCGATGAAATCCGCAGGGTGGGAGATCGCCTCCCACGGCCTGAAATGGGTCGATCACCGCGACATGGACGAGGCCACCGAACGCGCCCAGATCACTGAGTCCTTCCGCCTGCATGAAGAAGTGACAGGCGAACCCCCGCGCGGCTGGTACACGGGCCGCTGTTCGATGAACACCGTGCGGCTGACGGCAGAGACCGCCCGCCTCGACTGGATCTCCGATACCTATGATGATGATCTGCCCTACTGGATGGAAGCGGGCGACCGCGACCAGCTTGTCATCCCCTACACGCTCGAGGCCAACGACATGCGCTTCGCCACAGCACCGGGCTATATCGAAGGCGAGCAGTTCTTCACCTACCTCAAGGACAGCTTCGATACGCTCTATGCCGAAGGCGAGGCAGGTCGTGCCAAGATGTTCTCCATCGGCCTGCACTGCCGCCTGATCGGCCGCCCCGGCAAGATCGCGGGTCTGATCCGTTTCCTCGACTATGCTCAGCGCCACCAAGACGTCTGGTTCGCCCGCCGGATCGACATTGCGCGCCATTGGGCCGCCACCCACCCCCACCGTCGCTTTGAGCGCCCCTCCCAAATGACGCGGGACCGCTTCGTCACCCGCTTCGGCAGCATCTTCGAACATTCCCCTTGGATCGCCGAAGGTGCATGGGCCCTCGAACTCGGCCCCGCGCATGATTGCGCCACAGGCCTGCACAATGCGCTCGCCCGCATCTTCCGCAGCGCCACCCCGGATCAGCGCATGGCCGTTTTGCGCGCCCACCCCGACCTTGCCGGAAAACTCGCCGCCGCCAAGCGCCTCACGCCGGAATCCACCGCTGAACAGGCCAGCGCCGCGCTGGATGCGCTGACCGATGCCGAACGCGCGCGCTTCACTGAACTCAACACCGCCTATGTCGCCAAGCACGGCTTTCCCTTCATCATCGCCGTGCGCGACAACACCAAGGCCAGCATCCTGCAGGCCTTCTCCACCCGCATCGCCAACGACACCGCCACCGAATTCGCCACCGCCTGCGCACAGGTGGAACGCATCGCCGAACTGCGCCTGAAGGATATCCTGCCATGACCGGCTACTACGCCCCCCCCGGTGGCCTGCCCCCGCAAACCAGCCTGATGACAGGCCGCGCCGTCTTTACCGACGCCTACGCCTTCCTCCCAAAAGGCGTGTTCTCCGACATCGTCACCAGCTATCTGCCCGGCTGGTCCAAGACCCGCCTCTGGCTGATCGCCCGGCCCATGACGGGCTTCTCGGAAACTTTCAGCCAATA
The DNA here is from genome assembly GCA_013824045.1 of Rhodobacter sp. GTDB lineage: Bacteria > Pseudomonadota > Alphaproteobacteria > Rhodobacterales > Rhodobacteraceae > Paragemmobacter. The sequence goes on from PNND01000394.1 coordinate 1,345, forward strand.
TGTGATGGAGGTTGCCCCCGGCGGCGGCTCCGACGCACCCGATCCCGATGCCGGGGTGGAACACTGGCTCTTCTTCACCGGGGGGCTTGCCACTGTCACAGTGGGCGGCCAGGGCCATGATGTCGAGGCAGGCAGCTACCTCTACATCCCCGCCGGAACACCGTGGAAGCTGCTGGCCGAAGGCGCGACCCCCGCGCGCTTCCACTGGCTCCGCAAACTCTATGAACCCGCGCCCGGCGTGCCGCACCCGGAACCCATCTTCATCAACGAACGCGACGTGGCCCCCACAGCCATGCCCGATACCCAGGGCCGCTGGGCCACCACTCGCTTCACCGACCCCGCCGATTTGCGCCACGATGCGCATGTGAACATCGTCACCTTCCAACCCGGCGGCGTCATCCCGTTCGAAGAAACCCATGTCATGGAACACGGCCTCTACGTGCTGGAAGGCAAGGCCGTCTACAAACTGAACAAGGACTGGGTCGAGGTGGAGGCCGGCGATTTCATGTGGCTCCGCGCCTTCTGCCCGCAGGCCTGCTATGCCGCAGGCCCCGGCCCGTTCCGCTACCTGCTTTACAAGGACGTCAACCGCCACGCCAAACTGCGCGGTCCGTTCTCATTCCAACGCTGACCCATCCCTTTCTTCTCTGCTGAAATATCCTGCGGGGGTCCGGGGGCGCAAAGCCCCCGGTCCTGCGCTCAGAAAAGGCGCAGCATGCGACAGATCAAACCCGAACCCCTCACCGCCACCGCCTTCGCTCCCTTCGGCGATGTGCTGGAGGCCACGGGCGACTTCCGCCTGATCAATGCAGGGCTCTGCCAGCGGCACCATGATCGCGCCGCGCTGGACTTCGGCGCAGATGGCCGCGCGGGCCTGTCGATCTTCAAGGCTGAACCCCGCGCTTTGCCCTACAGCTTTGATCTGATCGAACGCCACCCCGACGGCTCGCAGGCCTTTATCCCGATGTCAGACCATCCCTTCCTTGTCATCGTGTCCACAGGCCCAGAGGCCACCCCCCGCGCCTTCCTTACCAATGGCGCGCAAGGCATCAACCTGCATCGCGGCACATGGCATGGTGTGCTGACCCCGCTGCAGGCCCCCGGTCTTTTCGCCGTGGTCGACAGGATCGGCGCCACACCGAACATCGAGGAATACCACTACCCGCAAGCCTGGGTCGTCACGGCCTGAGGATCATCCCATCCGCTTCGCCACATCCAGCATCCGGTTGGAAAAGCCCCATTCATTGTCATACCAGCCGAAGACCCGCAGCATCCCCCCGGTCGTGACCCGCGTCTCCGGACAGGCCATGACGATGCTTTCCGGCCGCGCCCGCAGGTCGGTCGACACCAGCGGCTTGTCCGTCGCCCCGATCACGCCCCCCGCCGCGCGCAGCGCCGCGTTCACCTCCTCCGCCGTCACCTTCCGCGCCGTCATCACAGCCAGATCCACGCAAGAGACAGATGCCGTGGGCACCCGCACCGCCGACCCCTCAATCCGCCCCGCAATCTGCGGTAAAACCCGGTCCAGCAAGCGGCTGGCCGAGGTCGTCGTCGGCACCATCGAAAGCGCCGCCGCCCGCGACCGGGGATAATCCGCCGCTGGTGCATCCACCGTAGGCTGGCTGCCGGTATAGCAATGGATCGTCGTCATCGACCCCGTCACCACGCCCCAGTGATCTTCGATCAGCCGCGCCAGCGGCGCCAGCGCATTGGTCGTGCAGGATGCATTGGACACGATCGCCTGATCCGCCAACTGGTCATCATTCGCGCCCAGAACCACAGTCAGATCCGCCACCTGCGATGGCCCCGACACCAGCACCCGCCGCCCGCCCGCGCGCAGCCCCCGCTCAGCCACCTCGCGCGCATCTGCCCGGCCCGTGCATTCCATCACCACATCAATCCCGCGCAGATCCAACGTCGCGATATCCGGCGTCCGGTGCAGCGGGATGGCCCGCCCATCCACCACCAGCGCCCCCGCCTCCAGCGTGACCGTCCCGCGCCATGGGCCAAAGACACTGTCATATTCAAACAGATAGGCGCACATCTCGGACGCGGCGATGTCGTTGATCCCCGCCACCTGCAACCCCGGCCACCGCTCGGGCGATTGCAGAAAGGCCCGCAGAACCGATCGCCCGATCCGCCCGAACCCGTTGATAAAGACACGCAT
>PNND01000433.1 GCA_013824045.1 Rhodobacter sp.
TATGGCGCGGTGGCCATCGGCTTCATCCATTCCTACATGAACCCCGCCCATGAACGCCGCGCCCGGGATATCATCGCCGCCAAGGTGGGCGTGCCGATTTCGATCTCCGCCGAAGTCTCGCCCCAGATGCGCGAGTTTGAACGCTTCAACACCGTCTGCGCCAATGCCTATGTCCGCCCGCAGATGGCCGATTACCTCAAACGGCTGCAAATCCGACTGGCCGAAATGGGGGCGGGTTGCCCGGTCTACATGATCCATTCCGGCGGCGGGCTGATCGATGTGGACACCGCCGCCGCCTTCCCCGTGCGCCTTGTGGAAAGCGGCCCCGCTGGCGGGGCCATCTTCGCCGCCGATGTGGCGCGGCGCTTTGGGCTGGACCGAGTGGTCAGCTACGATATGGGCGGCACCACCGCCAAGATCTGCCTGATCGAGGATTTCGCCCCAAAAACCGCCCGCAGCTTTGAGGTGGCCCGCACCACCCGTTTCGCCAAAGGCTCCGGCATGCCCATCTCCATCCCCGTGATCGAGATGATCGAGATCGGCGCAGGCGGCGGCTCCATCGCTTGGGTCGATAGCATGGGCCGCATCCAGACCGGCCCGGAATCCGCCGCCTCGGAACCCGGCCCCGCCTGCTATCAGCGCGGCGGTGAACGGCCTGCCATCACCGATGCCGATCTGGTGCTGGGCAAGATCGACCCGGAAAACTTCGCAGGCGGCGCGATCCTGCTGTCGCGCGATATGGCAAAGGCCGCCATCGCCCGCGATGTGGGCGCGCGCCTGTCCTTGCCGGTAGAGGCTGCGGCCTTCGGCATCTGCGAGGTGGTCGATGAAAACATGGCCAACGCTGCCCGCGTGCATGCCGTGGAAAACGGCAAGAATATCGCCGACAACATGATGATCGCGTTTGGAGGTGCCGCCCCCCTGCATGCCGCGCGGCTGTGCGAAAAGCTGGGCATCGACCGCTGCCTTGTGCCACCCGGCGCGGGGGTGGGGTCCGCCATCGGCTTTCTGCGCGCGCCTTTCGGGTATGAGGCGCTGATGTCCAAGGTCACCCGCCTGTCGACCTTTGATGTCGCCTCCGTCAACACCATGCTGGCCGATCTGACCGCCACTGCCGAAGGCTTTGTCCGCGCAGGCAGCACAGGCGTGGTGCATCGCGAAATCACCGCCTTCATGCGCTATGTGGGCCAAGGCTGGGAAATCCCGGTCCCGCTGTCCGACCGCCCCTTCACCGCCGATGACATCCCCGCCTTGCGCGCGGCGTTCCGCGAAAACTATGCCCGCTTCTTTGGCCGCGCCATTGATGGGCTGGACGGGTTGGAGATCGAGGTCGTCACCTGGTCGGTCAAGGCGCAGGACACCCGCCCCGCCCCCCCGCGCCAGACCCTGACCACCGGGCACACCACTCTAGCCCCATCGCACACCCGCCCGGTCTTTGACCCAACCGCTGGTCGCGCCTTGCCATCGGCCATCCATGACCGCAGCGCCCTTGCCCCCGGTGCCCGTGTGGCAGGCCCCGCCGTCATCGTCGAACGCGAAACCGCCACTGTGGTCACCGCACCTTTTGATGCGGTGATGCAGGATGACGGCTCCCTCCTCCTCCTCCGCAAGGAACCTCTCGCATGACCGATCCCACCATGGAAATCCGCATGCAGGTGATGTGGAACCGCCTGATCTCAGTCGTCGAAGAACAGGCGATGACGCTGCTGCGCACCGCTTTTTCCGCCAGCGTGCGCGAGGCGGGCGATCTTTCGGCGGGCGTGTTCGATCCACAGGGGCGGATGCTGGCGCAAGCGGTAACCGGCACACCCGGCCATGTGAACACCATGGCCGAGGCGGTGGGGCATTTCATTACTGAGATCGGCCGCGACAACATGTTCCCCGGCGATACCTATGTGACCAACGACCCGTGGCTTGGCACCGGCCACCTGCATGACATCACGATGGTCTCGCCCTCATTCCTTGGCGAAACGCTTGTGGGCTTTTTCGCCTGCACCGCCCATGTGGTAGATGTGGGCGGGCGCGGCTTCGGGGCGGATGGCAAGTCGGTCTATGAGGAAGGCATCCAGATCCCCATCATGAAATTCGCCGAACGGGGCGTGGTGAATGCCGATCTGGTCCGCCTGATCCGCGCCAATGTACGCGAACCCAATCAGGTGGTGGGGGATTTCTATTCGCTCGCCGCCTGCAACGATGTGGGCCACCGCCGCCTTACGGGCATGATGCAGGAAATCGGCCTGCAGTCGCTGGATGCGCTGGGGGAGTTCATCTTTGCCCGCACGCGTGCTGCCACGCTGGACCATATCCGCGCCCTGCCGCAGGGGGCGTGGGAGAATGTGCTGGATACCGATGGCTATGATGAACCCGTCCGCCTTGTGGCGCGGGTGTCGGTCGCGGGGGATGTGGTGCATGTCGATTTCACCGGCAGCGCCCCGGTCAGCCGCTGGGGCATCAACGTGCCCGTGATCTATACCAAGGCCTATGCGTCCTACGCGCTGAAATGCGTGATCGCGCCGGATATCCCCAACAACTGGGCGTCCTTGCAGGCCTTTACCATCTCATCCCCCGAAAACATCCTCAACGCTCCACGCCCCGCGCCCGTGTCGGTGCGCCACGTCATCGGGCATCTTGTGCCCGATCTGGTGCTTGGCGCGTTGGCCAAGGCCCTTCCGGGGCAGGTGCTGGCCGAAGGCGCGGCCTCGCTGTGGAACATCCACATGTCGGTGCGCCCTGCGGCGGGCCAATCCGGGCGGCGGGCCGAGATCCTGATGTTCAACTCGGGCGGCATGGGCGCGCGGCCGGGACTGGATGGCCTGTCGGCTACGGCTTTCCCCTCGGGCGTGATGACCATGCCGATCGAGGCGACCGAGCATACCGGCCCCATCACCATCTGGCGCAAGGAATTGCGCCCCGACAGCGGCGGCGATGGCACCCATCGCGGGGGTCTGGGCCAGATCATCGAGATCGAACCCGCCCCGGGGCATGAGTTTGACTTTTCCGCCATGTTCGACCGCGTCAACCACCCCGCCAAGGGCCGCGATGGTGGCTTGCCCGGTGCCGCAGGGTGCGTCGCGCTGGATGATGGCACGGTGCTGAAACCCAAGGGCTGGCAGCATGTGCCTGCCGGGCGGCGGCTGATCCTGCATCTGCCGGGCGGTGGCGGCTTTGGCGATCCGGCCCAGCGCAGCCCGGCAGACCGGCAGGCCGACCGCGTCAAAGGCTATGTGACAGACCCCGCCAAGGGAGAGACCGCATGACGACCCCGCGTTTTGACACCATCCTGATCACCGGCGCGGCGGGCCGTCTTGGCACACAGTTGCGCCGTGGCCTTGCGCCCCTTGCCCGGCACCTGCGGCTGACGGACCGGGTGGCGATCACCGACCTGCAACCCAACGAATCCGCCCATATCGCCGAACTCGCGGATGAGGTGGCGATCCTGAAGCTTTGCGAAGGCGTCGATGCCATCGTCCATTTCGGCGGCGCACCGTTGGAACGGCCTT
>PNND01000172.1 GCA_013824045.1 Rhodobacter sp.
GGTCCGTGCCCTCCCCACCCCTGAGCAGGTCTTCGCCACTGCCGCCCAGCAACAGATCGACACCGTCGCCGCCCAGAAGCACATCATCACCGGTATCCCCGACCAGAAGGTCAGAACCGCCCGCGCCTGTCAGGGTGTCATCGCCGCCGAAACCGGCCAGCAGATCATCGCCGCCGTCACCTTCCAGATTATTGTTCGCGGCACCGCCCTTCTGGACATCGCCCCCCTCATCCGGAGAGTCATCCGACGTGTCATCAGAAGAGGTGCTTTCTACGATGGCGGCAAGCAAGGCCACCGGAAGCAGGAACAGAAGGAAACCCATAATCACACTCGCACAAAACAGATTCGCCTTCACCTAACACACTATCAGGAACTTGAGTCAAATCCGCCGGAACACTGCCACCGGCCACGGAAACAAACCGCCCCGCAGCGGCCAACCGTTTCTGTTTGCCCGTCGATTACAGCGTCACGCGGGCCAGCGCATCCTGCAACATGGGCACAAGCCGTGCCGCCCATGCCGCCTGATCCGCCGGATTGGCGATCAGATCGTTGCGCAATTCGACCAGCGTGTTCAGCCGCCCGTATTGCAGCGCGTGGCGGTCGATGGCATCGCCGGGCAGGTGGCCGGAATAGGGCTCATTATCCCCGATGCACAGGTCGGGCTCGGCCCGCAGCCGCTCGATCAGGGCGCGCGACAGGCGTTCGTCCAGATGCGAATGCAGCACCCCCACATGCCACGGGCGCGGGGCGCGGCCCTTCAGGCAGGGGGTAAAGGAATGGATCGCCAGAATCACCACATCCGGCCGCCGCCCCGCCAACCGCGCCAGCGCGCCGTGATAGGGGCGGTGCAGCCGGTCCAGCCGCTCGGTCACCCCTGCTGCATCGATATGGCGGTTCGCCGGAATGATCGTGCCGTCATACAGCTTCATCACCAGCGTCGGGTCATCCTCACCCCGGTTCGGGTCGATCACCAGCCGGCTGAAGTCTGACAGGATCACGGGGCTGTCCAGCCCAGTGCCCAGCGCCTCGGCCAGCCCCGCCGCGCCCACATCATAGGCGATATGGCGACCCATATCCGCCGGTCCGATCCCCAGATCGCCGCCCGCCACCCAATCCGGCACCCGGTTCGACGCATGGTCACAGGTGACCAGCCACCGGCCCGGCCGATCCTCTCCGATGATCCGATAGGCGCTCACACCTGCGTTTCCTTTGGCGCTTTCATTAATTCGTCATTTATTCTGACGAAAGGAAAAGCGCCAGTTGCGGCAAACCACCGATTGGGCCATAACACGCGCGGCCCACGACAAAATGAAGAATTACATAAGGAACGAGGCAAATGAGACGCCTTCGGAACGTCAAGATCGTGGCCACGCTTGGACCGGCCTCCAATGATTACGCAACAATCCGCGCCTTGTTCGAGGCGGGGGCCGATGTGTTCCGCCTGAACATGTCGCATGGCACGCATGACGACATCCGCGCGCGCCATGTCATCATTCGTCAGGTTGAGGCGGATCTTGGCCGCCCCATCGCCATTCTGGCCGATCTTCAGGGCCCCAAGCTGCGCGTCGGCACCTTTGCCAACGCAGGCGGTGAGGAACTGGTCGAAGGCGCGGCCTTCCGCATGGACCTTGACCCCAAGCCCGGCGACATCACCCGCGTGCAACTGCCCCACCCAGAGATTTTCGCCGCGCTGGAGCCCGGATCATCGCTTCTGGTGAACGACGGCAAGATCCGCCTGCGCGTCGACACCTGCGGCAAGGATTTCGCGAACTGCACCGTCACCGTGGGCGGCAACATTTCCAACCGCAAGGGCGTGAACGTTCCCGATGTGCTGCTGCCCGTGGCGGCGCTGTCGGAAAAGGACCGCAAGGATCTGGAATTTGCCTGCGAACTGGGGGTGGACTGGCTGGCGCTGTCCTTTGTCCAGCGCCCCGAGGACGTGATCGAGGCGCGCGATCTGGCCAAAGGCCGCGCCGCCATCCTGTCCAAGATCGAAAAGCCCGCGGCTGTGAAGGCCTATGATGCCATCCTTGCCGTCTCAGACGGCATCATGGTCGCGCGCGGCGATCTGGGCGTGGAACTGCCCGTCTATTCGGTGCCGCCGATCCAAAAGAAACTCGTCCGGGGCGCGCGCGCGGCGGCCAAGCCGGTGATCGTGGCCACGCAGATGCTCGAATCCATGATCGAATCGCCCATGCCCACCCGGGCCGAGGTGTCGGACGTGGCGACCGCCATCTATGAAGGCGCCGATGCGATCATGCTGTCGGCGGAATCGGCGGCCGGGAAATACCCGATCGAGGCTGTCACCACGATGAATAACGTGGCGATCAGCGTGGAAAGCGACCCGGTCTATCGCCAGATCATCGAGGCCAGCCGCAACGTCAACCGCGCCTCTGTGGCCGATGGCATCGTCGCCGCTGCCCGCGAAATCGCGGAAAGCGCGGATATCAAGGCGATCTGCTGCTTCTCGCAATCGGGCACCACGGTCAGCCTTGTCGCCCGTGAACGCCCGCGCGTGCCGATCATCGCGCTGACGCCGCTGATCGGCACGGCCCGCCGCATGTCGCTGACATGGGGCGCGCATTGCGTGATCGCGGAAGAGCAGGACCGCTTCAAGGGCGCCGTGATCGCCGCCGTCCGCGCCGCGCGCACCTATGGCTTTGCGTCGGAAAAAGATCAGATCGTGCTCACCGCAGGTGTGCCGTTCAACGTGCAGGGCACCACGAACATCCTGCGCGTCGCGCCCTGTGACGAAAGATTGATCTACAAGGCCGATCCCGAGTAAGCTTATGCGGCCCGCATCCGTGATGCGGGCCGTGTTTCTTGAGGGGTGCTGTCATGGTCAATACCAACGACCTGTCGCTTGTGGTTGGCGTCATTCTGGCCGTGCTGGCCGTCCCGTCCCTGCTGAACGCCTGGACCGAGGATCGCGCGCCTCGTTTCGGCGCGATCATCGGCCTGACGGGCGTGGTGCTGATCGGCGTTGCGATGATGCGGCACCCGTCGGGCTATTCCCTGAATGACGTAGGCCCCGCCTTTGGCCGCGTCTTTCGTGCCTTCCTGTTCTGAAGCCCCCCTTGCCTTGACCCGCGCGCGGCACCTTTGTGCCAACACCGCGGCTTGATCCCTAGGTCGCTTCCTGCAAGGCTCTGCTGGTGGTGATGCCCCGCAGGGGCAGGGTGCAGGTGGCAGCATGGATTACGACCTTCTCTTCTTCGTCGGGCTTGGCATGCTTATTCTGTCCATCCCGTCGCTGATGTCGGCGCTGATTGACGACCGCCCGCCGCTGGTCGCGGGTTTCGGGATGCTCTTGGGCATCGGCCTTGCGGCCTGGGGTCTGATCGGCGGCGATCAGGGGCTGAACCCCGCCGCCCTGCCGCGCCTGTTCTTCGAGGTGCTGGGCCGCTATCTGCCCTGACAGCCGCCGCTTTTCCCCTTGCACCCCGGCCTCACCCCGCCTATACGGCCCACCTTG
>PNND01000060.1 GCA_013824045.1 Rhodobacter sp.
CGCTCGCCCTTCAGGGCCAGCATGGCCCCGGCGACCAGCGCGTTTATCCCGCTGCCGATGATGACGTGGTCAGGCCGCATGGATCAGCCCTTGGGAACCAGCGCCAGCGCCCGGATGGGCGACCCCGTGCCCTGCTTGATCTTCAACGGCGCGGCAATCAGGATCGCCCCCTTGGCGGGCAGCTTGTCGAGGTTCGCCAGCGACGCAAGACCGAAACAGTTGTTCTTGTGCAAAAGGTTATGCGCCGGAAACGGCGGGTTCATGCCGCCTGCCTGCCCTGCATCCGTGCCGATGCACTGGCTGCCCCAGCCGACGATGCCCTTGGCCAGCAGGTATTCGATCACCTCGGCGGTCGGCCCCGGCGTGTGCGGCCCGGTCGCATCGGCGTTCAGGAAGGCCGCCTCATCATGCGCGCGCTTGTCCCAGTCAGACCGCAGCACGACCCATTCCCCCGCATTGATCGGCCCATTGCGCGATTCCCAATCCTGCACATGCTGGATGGTCAGCAGGAAATCCGGGTTCGACGCGCATTCCTTGCTAAAATCCAGCACGTTCACCGGGGCCACCAGCCGCTGCACATCCAGCGTGTCGGTATAGCCGTCCGGATAATCCTTGCCGGTGATCCAGTGATGCGGCGCATCGAAATGCGTGCCGCTGTGCTCCCCCAGTTCCAGCCAGTTCCAGGCCCAGAAGGGACCGTCCTTGTCATATTCGCTGATGCGATGAATCTTGATCGGCGGGGTGTCTTTGGCGAAATCCGGCGGCAGTTTCAGCAGGGGCGTCTCCGGCCCCAGAACGCCCGAACAATCCACCACCTCGATCCCGCCGGATGCCAGCATTCCCGCCATGGCCTGAAGCACGCTTGCAGAGGTCATCACCATCTCCCTGTTGGCCGGTCCAACCCGGCATAAGCTGCGCCGGTTGTCCCGGCATTCATGGAATCATGCTAGACAGATTTAAATGCATTTGCAAATATCCCTGCGTCACTCTGCCGGGGAAGATATGACCGCAGGTTCCAACGCCACCTTTGATGCCGTCCTGTTCGGGGCGGGCCACAACACGCTGGCCGCCGCGCTGCATCTGGCGGCCAAAGGCTGGCGCGTTGGCCTGTTCGAACAGGCCGCCACCGTGGGCGGTGCGGTCAAGACGGGCGAATACACGCTGCCCGGTTTCCGGCATGACTGGGCGGCGATGAACCTGTCACTCTTTGCAGGCAGCCCATTTTTCAAGGAATACGGCGCGGAACTCACCCGCCACGGCTGCGCCTTCGTGCCGGTTGACCGCCCCTTCACCTCCAGCTTCCCCGATGGCACATGGGCGGGCGTGTCCACCGATATGGCCACCACCCTGGCTTCCTTGCGCGCCCTGTCGCCCCGCGATGCAGAAACGTGGGAAACCCTCGCCTCCCGATTCGGGGAAGAGGCCCCGCATCTCTTCGGCCTCCTTGGCGCGGAAATGAAATTCCGTGCGCTTGCATATTTCATGTTCAAAACACTCCGCGCCAAAGGTGTGGCGGGCTGCCTTGACATGGCGCGTTTCCTGATCGCCTCGCCCCGCGCATGGCTGGAGGAAACCTTTGAACATCCCCATATCCACGCCCTGCTGGGCGCATGGGGGATGCATCTGGATTTCGCCCCCGATGTCGCGGGCGGCGCGATGTTTCCCTATCTCGAAGGCATGGCCGGCCAAGCCTTTGGCATGGTGATCGGCCAAGGCGGGGCCGATACGATCACCCGCGCGCTTGTGGCTGCCATTCAGGCGCGCGGTGGGGTGGTGGAAACCGGCGCCCCTGTCGCGCGGATTATCCATTCCGGCAACCGTGCCACAGGCGTTGAGCTGGCCGATGGCCGCCAGATCACCGCCACCCGCGCCGTGATCGCAGGCATCGCGCCGCGCGCCCTGCCCCGCCTGACGGGCGGCACCACCCCCACCTTCGACCGCGCCATGACGGGCTTTCGCCACGCGCCCGGCACCATGATGATCCATCTCGCTATGGACGGCCTGCCCGACTGGCGCGCAGGCGCGGCCTTGCTGGCGCATGCCTATGTCCATATCGCGCCCAGTCTGGATCAGATGGCCCGCACCTACCAGCAGGCGCAGGCCGGGTTGCTGCCCGATGAGCCCATCCTCGTCGTGGGCCAGCCCACGGTGTTCGATCCCTCCCGCGCGCCGCCGGGCAAGCACATCCTCTGGGTGCAGGTCCGCATGGCCCCCGGCACCATCACGGGCGATGCAAAAGGGGAAATCACCTCTACCGACTGGGCGCAGGCCGCCGCACCCTTTGCCGAACGCGCGCTGTCGATCCTTGAGGCGCACGCGCCGGGAACCCGCGCAAAAATCCTCGCCCAGCGCATCGTCACCCCGCTGGAACTGGAGGCCGACAACCCAAACCTGATCGGCGGCGATCAGGTCTGCGGCAGCCACCACCTGTCGCAGCATTTCCTCTTCCGCCCCGCGCGCGGCCATGCCGACGGGTCCACCCCCATTGCAAACCTGCACCTGACCGGGGCCGCCATATGGCCCGGCGCGGGCACCGGCGCGGGATCGGGCTTTCTTCTTGCCCGCAAACTCGCCAAAAACTGACCAAGACCAAAAGACCAAGACCAAAAGACCAAAAGACCAACAAAGAACCACCAACAGGGAAAACAACCATGAACCTCAACCGCCGGAGCCTTCTGAAGCTCTCTGCCGCCACCATGGCCGCAGGCACCATCGGCCTGCCGACCTTTGCACAGGCCATCGACGAACTGGTGATCGCCTATAACGTCAACCTGCCCTCATGGGACCCGACCGTGGGGCCTTCGGCAGTGAACCCCACCATTCAGGGCCTCTATCAATCGGTCTTTGACCAATACATCCTGCAACAGCCCGACCTGACACCCGCGCCGGGCTTGCTGACGGAATGGGGCTGGAACGACGATCGCACGCAGGTCTGGATGACCGTGCGCGAAGGCGTCACCTGGCATGACGGGTCACCCTTCACGGCGGAAGATGTGGCCTGGAGCCTGGCCCGTGTCGCCAATCCCGAAACCGGCAGCCCGATCCAGTTCGTCTGGGGCACGCTCGCCAACCACCGCGTCGAAGGCAACCGCGTCATCGCCGATGTGGCACAGTTCGACCCGACGATCTTCAAATGGATGTATTTCCTGACCGGCTATGTCCTGCCCAAGGCCTATTACGAAAAGGTGGGGGCAGAGGGTTTCGAGGCCGCGCCCATCGGCACCGGCCCCTATATGGTTGAGAAATTCGAACGCAATGCCTTCGTCCGCCTCAAGGCCAATGCCAATTACTGGGGCGGCAAGCCCGACTTCGAGACAGTGACGATCAAGTTCGTCCCCGATGCCGCCGCCCGTGTGGCCGAGGTGGAATCCGGCAATTCCCACGTTACGCTGGAAATGCCCTATGAGGAGTATGACCGCCTGAAAGGTGGCCCGCTGGCGGG
>PNND01000141.1 GCA_013824045.1 Rhodobacter sp.
GAAGCGCATGCGCAGGACGCGTTCTTCGCGCGGGGTGAGGGAGGCCAGAACGCGGGTCGTGGTTTCCTTCAGGTTTTCCTGAATGGCCGAGTCCAGCGGCAGGATCGCGTTCTTGTCTTCGATGAAATCGCCAAGCTGGCTGTCTTCCTCATCCCCGATAGGCGTTTCCAGCGAGATCGGCTCTTTGGCGATCTTCATCACCTTGCGGACCTTTTCCAGCGGCATCTGCAGCTTTTCGGCCAGTTCTTCCGGTGTCGGTTCGCGCCCGATTTCGTGCAGCATCTGGCGGCCGGTGCGGACCAGTTTGTTGATCGTCTCGATCATGTGCACCGGAATACGGATGGTGCGGGCCTGATCGGCGATGGAGCGGGTGATCGCCTGACGGATCCACCATGTCGCGTAGGTGGAGAACTTGTAGCCACGGCGGTATTCGAATTTATCGACCGCCTTCATCAGGCCGATATTGCCTTCCTGAATGAGGTCGAGGAATTGCAGGCCGCGGTTGGTGTATTTCTTGGCGATGGAGATCACGAGGCGGAGGTTCGCCTCGACCATTTCCTTCTTGGCCTGACGGGCCTCTTTCTCGCCCTTTTGCACCTGGTTCACGATGCGGCGGAATTCACTGATGTCGACGCCGATATATTGGCCGACCTGCGCCATCTCGGCACGCAGTTCTTCGACCTTGTCGCGCGACTTGTCCATCAGCGCCTGCCAGCCGCGGCCCGCCTTGGCGGCCATGCGGTCCAGCCATGTGGGATCAAGCTCATAGCCCTGATATTCGTCGATGAATTCGCGGCGGTTGATGCGGGCGGCATCGGCCAGCTTCACCATGCCGGAATTGATCGCCATGATCTTGCGGTTGATGCCGTAGAGCTGATCGATCAGCGCCTCGATGCGGTTGTTGTGCAGATGCAGCGCATTGACCAGCGTGACGATTTCCGAACGCAGCTTCTGATAGGCCGCCTCGTCGGAGGCCGAATAGCTGGCGGTTTCCGACAGGGTGGCCGACATGCGCAGATCCTGCATTTCGGCCAGCTTGGAATAATCGCGGGCGATGATTTCCAGCGTTTCCAGAACCTTGGGCTTCAGCGCGGCTTCCATCGCGGCCAGCGACATGGCGCTGGCTTCATCATCTTCATCGTCTTCCTCGGCGCGCGAGATGGGGTTGCCATCGGCGTCAAGCTCTGGCTCGGCGCTGCCACCGCCAGTGCGGCGCGGGGCGGCGGACATGTCCACCTCATCCAGCGCCGGGCCGCCTTCCATATCATCCTCGCCATCCAGCGAGCGGCCGAAGGTGGCTTCAAGGTCGATCACGTCGCGCAGCAGGATGTCTTCGTTCAGAAGTTCGTCGCGCCAGATGGTGATGGCCTGAAAGGTCAGCGGGCTTTCACACAGGCCCGCGATCATCGTGTTGCGCCCGGCCTCGATCCGCTTGGCGATGGCGATCTCGCCCTCGCGGCTCAGCAGTTCCACCGACCCCATCTCGCGCAGATACATGCGGACCGGGTCATCGGTGCGGTCCAGCGTCTCGGTCGTGGCCCCCACGACGGCCACTTCGCGCGATGTGGAGGAGGTTTCGACCAGCTCGCCGCCGACCTCGCCCTCTTCGGCCTCGTCATCTTCGATCACGTTGATGCCCATTTCCGACAGCATGGACATCACGTCCTCGATCTGTTCGGACGAGACCTGTTCCGGCGGAAGCACCGTGTTGAGCTGTTCATAGGTGATGTAGCCGCGCTCGCGCGCATCGGCGATCATCTTCTTGACCGCGGCCTGGCTCATGTCGAGCGAGACATCGGCTTCCTGCTCTTCGGGCTTCGCGTCGTCAGTGTCTTTGAGTGCCATTTGGTCTCCTCGGGCGCGGTCCGATGCGAATCGACTCGCATCAAGCGAATCAATAACGCGAATCACGGTGGGTTAAAGGGTGCGAACGGTGATTCTTTTGCAATACTTGGGGTTTTCGCAAGTCAGTGGCGGCGGGACGGGCGGTCAAAGCGGATGCTGTCGAAGACTTTCCGCGCCTCTTCAAGTTCCTCCTTGTCCAGCGCGACCCCGTTGGGAGAGATCACGGCTTCGCCGATCTTGTCCTGCGGGCCGCGATGCGCGGCGGCGCGCGCCTCGTTCGCCTTGGCGATGCGCCATGTCAGCCCTTCGTCGACCACGCCTTCGATATCCTGCTCGGCCTCTTCGATTTCGCGGCGGCGCCCGCGTTCGGCCTGCAGGATAAAGAAATCCTGCGCCAGCGCGAATTCGGCGCGTTCTGTATCGGCAGTGTCCAGCAGGGCGGGCGCATTACGCACATGGGGATGGGACAGCAGCACGTCAAGCGGTGCGGGCGCTGCGCGGGCGATGGCGTCTTTCGGATCGGGGGCATCGGCATGGGCCAAGAGCAGGTCGCGGATCAGGCCATGCCCCTCGCCCGTGCAATCGAGGGTTTCCAGCGCGGATTCAAAGCGCGCGATCAGGCGCGGATGGGTGATGAGCGTGGCCAGAATCACCGCCTCGCGCAGCGCTTCCTCGACGGGCGTGGTGGCAGAACCGAGCAGCGACTGGCGGGTGGTGTGCAAGGGCGCGATGGGCTGAAACGGGATGCGCGCCCCTGCCCTGCCACCGCCGCCCCGCCCGCGCGGGGTATAGGGGCGGAAGGGTTGGGCGTTCTGGCCGAACAGATCCAGTCGCAGGCGTTTGATATCCTCGCCGTAATGGGCGCGGATCGACGGGTCGGCGATGCGCTTCAAGGCGGCGCGCAGCGTCTTGTCCAGCGCCGCCTTGCGTTCGGGGCTGTCAAAGACCTTCCCCTCCGTCTCGCGCCGCCAAAGCAGGTTGACCATGGGCTGCGCGGCATCCAGCACCTTTTGCATGGCCGGCGCACCCTGCGCCTTGATCAGATCGTCAGGGTCCATCCCCTGCGGCAGGATGGCAAAGCGCAGGCCTTTGCCCGCTTCTAGAAGCGGCAGAGCGAGGTCGATCACCCGCAGCGCGGCGCGGATGCCTGCGGCATCCCCATCCAGCGCGATGATGGGTTCATCATAGATGCGCCAGAGCAGGCGAAGCTGGTCTTCGGTGACCGCAGTGCCTAGCGGGGCCACTGTGGCGCGGAACCCTGCCTCGGACAGCGCGATCACGTCCATGTAGCCTTCGGCCACCACCAGCGGCAGGCCCTTGCCCGCCGCTTCCCGCGCGGGGGCTTGATTGTAAAGGTTGCGGCCCTTGTCGAAGAGGTCTGTTTCCGGGCCGTTGAGGTACTTGGCCCGCGCGTTCGGGTCCATCGCCCGCCCGCCCAGGCTGATGGCGCGGCCGCGCGCATCGCGGATGGGAAAGATGATGCGGCCACGAAAGCGGTCATAGGGGGGGCCGCCGTCATCGGGCTTGGCGCAGAGGCCCGCATCAACGATCAGATCGGGCGCGATGCCCTTTTGCGTCAGGGCCTGAAACAGG
>PNND01000383.1 GCA_013824045.1 Rhodobacter sp.
GCATATGGCCCAGATTTCCCTGACATTTCCCGATGGCAACACGCGTGTCTATGACGCGGGCGTAACGCCTGCCGAAGTGGCCGCCTCCATTGCGCCATCCTTGGCCAAGGCCGCGATTTCTGCACAGGTGGATGGTGTGCATTGGGATCTGCAATGGCCGATCCACAGCGATGCCCGCCTGTCGATCAACACGATGAAGGATGACGTGCCCGCGCTGGAACTGATCCGGCACGATCTGGCGCATATCATGGCGCGTGCGGTGCAGGAGATTTGGCCCGATGTGAAGGTCACCATCGGCCCAGTGCGCGATTACGGCTGGTTCTACGATTTCGACCGGGCGGAGCCCTTCACCCCCGATGACCTTGGCCAGATCGAGGCCAAGATGAAGCAGATCATCAACGCCCGCGACCCCGTGCGCACGGAAATCTGGAGCCGCGCCGATGCGCTGGCTTATTACGAAGGCCGGGGCGAGCCCTACAAGGTGGAACTGGTCCACAAGATCCCCGAGGGCCAAGACCTGCGCATGTATTGGCACGGGAACTGGCAGGACCTCTGCCGTGGTCCGCATTTCCAGCATACGGGGCAGGTTCCGGCGGATGCGTTCAAGCTGACGCATGTGGCGGGGGCCTATTGGCTGGGCGATGCCTCGCGCCCGATGCTGCAGCGCATCTATGGTGTGGCCTTCAAGAACCGTGATGACCTCAAGGCCCATATGACCATGCTGGAGGAAGCGGCCAAGCGCGACCACCGCAAGCTGGGCCGCGAGATGGGCCTCTTCCACATGCAGGAGGAAGCCCCCGGTCAGATTTTCTGGCACCCCAATGGCTGGACGATCTACACCACGCTGCAGGACTATATGCGCCGCCAGCAGCGCCGCGACGGCTATGTCGAGGTGAATACCCCGCAGGTCGTAAACCGCAAGCTGTGGGAGGCGTCGGGCCACTGGGAAAACTACCGCGAAAACATGTTCATCGTTGAGGTGGATGAGGAAGGTGCGCGGGATAAGGTAATCAATGCGCTTAAACCCATGAACTGCCCCTGCCATGTGCAGATCTTCAACGTGGGCTTGAAATCCTATCGCGACCTGCCGATCCGCATGGCGGAATTCGGGTCCTGCGCGCGCTATGAACCGTCAGGCGCGCTGCACGGGATCATGCGGGTGCGCGGCTTTACCCAAGATGATGCGCATATCTTCTGCACGCTGGATCAGGTGGAAGCGGAATCGAAGAAGTTCATCGAGTTTCTGGCCAAGATCTATTCTGACCTCGGCTTTGACAAATGGCGGGTAAAGCTGTCCACCCGCCCGGAAAAGCGCGTGGGGTCGGATGAAATCTGGGACAAGATGGAGGCAGCGCTGGCCAATGCCTGCACGGCAGCGGGCTATGCCTATGAACTGTTCCCCGGGGAAGGCGCTTTCTACGCGCCCAAGCTGGAATTCGTGCTGACCGATGCCATCGGGCGCGATTGGCAATGCGGCACGCTTCAGCTTGACCCGAACCTGCCCGAACGGCTGGATGCCAGCTATATCGGCGAAGACGGGGCCAAACACCGCCCCTTCATGCTGCACCGGGCCTGCCTTGGGTCGTTCGAACGCTTCATCGGCATCCTGATCGAAAACTTCTCGGGCAAACTGCCCTTCTGGCTGGCCCCGCGTCAGGTGGTAGTGGCCTCCATCGTGTCGGATGCCGATCCTTTCGTGGAGGAAGTCGTCACCGCCCTGACCCTTGCAGGGGTGCGGGCCGAGGCGGACATGCGGAACGAAAAGATCAACTACAAGGTCCGCGAACATTCCGTCGGCAAGGTGCCGGTGATCCTCGCCATCGGGATGAAAGAGGTGGAGGAGCGCACGGTTTCCGTCCGCCGTCTGGGCGAAAACCAAACCCAAACCATGACGCTGGATGCCATCGTAGCGGAACTCACCGCCGCCGCGCTGCCGCCCGATCTGCGCTGACATAGGCGGGCGGAAAGGCGCTGCCACGCCCCTTTCCGCCCCCGCCATCCCCTGCAGGCCCGCCGCCCAGAACCTACGGACCTACAGTTTTCCCCTTGTTTCATTGGCTTGCACGCCAATTTCGCGCCGCGGATTGGGGCTTGATTTTCATCCGGGCTTTGGCATGATTTTGCACAGTGACGACAGACTTTCGACCGCCTCCTGTGTTGCTCAGGCAGCCGGACCTAGGAAGACCTGGCTGCACGGCCCGACGGCAATATCGCCACGGGGAGGTAGTGAAAGGAGAATGCGGAATGCCAACGGGCACCGTGAAGTGGTTTAACTCGACGAAGGGCTTTGGTTTCATCGCCCCCGATGACGGCGGCAAGGATGTGTTTGTGCATATTTCTGCGGTCGAGCGGGCGGGGTTGCAGGGTCTGAACGACAACCAGAAGATCGCCTATGAATTGCAGTCGGGCCGCGACGGGCGCGCCTCGGCCAGCGACCTGAAGCTGCTCTGATCACAGCAAACCGCTGAAAAGGCACGATAATCATAGGGCCCGCCACTGGCGGGCCTTGTGCGTTACAGCAGTTTCGCCTGCACCGCATCATCCCAGCCAAGGTGCCATTCGGCGCCGTTGCGGAAGACCGGGCGCTTCATCACTGTGGGTTGGGCGGAGATCTGCGCCTCGGGGTCGGACGCCTTGAGAAAATCGCTGAAGGCGCGGTAGGTGGTCGACGTCTTGTTGATCACCCGATCGCCGAATTCCGTAACGATTTCATCGATTTCCGCCGCCGTCAGGGGGGTGGCCCGCACGTCGCGGAAAGTGACGTCATGCCCTGCCGCCTGCAGCGCCTTGAGCGCTTTCTTGCAGGTGTCGCAGGTGGGAATACCGTAAAGGATCATCTTTTCGCCTGTACATTCATGTGTTCAGCAGCGCAGTGCAGACGCGCAGTGCAGCAACCTGTGCATACGCAGCGGGCTGTGTTTTGACCAGAGCTTAACCGGTAATGGGCCCAAAGACGGCCCGCGTGATGGCCACCCCGGCCCAGGCCGACAGGCCCGTCAGCACCGTGCCCCAGATCGTATCGGTCATCACCATCTGCCAATGCCAATCCTTCATGATGGCATAGGAGGTGAATTCATAGGTGCCATAGGCCATCGCCCCGATGATCATCGCCGGGATCAGCACCGGCGCCCCGGTCTTGAGCGCGGGAAGCGAGACGAGGTAGATCAGCCCCGCCACATAGGCGAGGTAGAACAGCGCCGCCGGAACCACACGGATATTCTCCAGCATCAGCGCCCCGATATGGCGGCTGAACAGCGGCTTCATCACCAGCGTCAGCATGATCGCATCGAGGATCAGGAAGACGGCGGCGGTGGAGAGGTAGAGGGTGGCGATCTGCATGGGGGCGCTCCTTGTGGCGCCACAGGTAGCACGGGGGGGGATGGGGGAAAGGGGTTGTTAACCAGTTG
>PNND01000263.1 GCA_013824045.1 Rhodobacter sp.
ACGGCCAGCAGGTAATTGCAGCAATGGGTTTCCTTGTAGCCGTTCGACACAAAGAAGGCGGCGTGAAAGCGTTTGCCCATCAGGCGGCCCTGCATGTCGACCGATGCGACGAGGACGGTGTCGATCTCGCCGCGGGCGACGGCTTCTTTCAGGGTATCGAAGGTCATGGTTCCGGGCATCTTTTGCCTCATATCTTCTATGTCAGTGGCCCTTGTGCGGGCCGGATGCAGACTCAACTGAACTGGGTTCAGGTGTCACGGGCGGGCAGGGCGCTATGGGCAGGCTGGGCGCCGCCGAATTCGGGCTTGCGGGGCCAGCAATCGCTGGGGGCGTCAGAGCGGGTGGGTGGTGCGATCCGCATGGCGACTCCGGGTGGCGGCGGGGGTGGCGGCGGGGGGCCGGATGCCTGCGCCGCAGAATTTGATCATATCCATGGCCGATCCCCTGTGCAATCGCCCAGCCGTGGGGCGATGTGGGGGGTTGCAGGGGGGCGGTTGGCCGCCCCCCTGCGTGCAGGTTAGAAGCGGTAGGGACGCCCGGCTTTCACCATAACGTCGTTATACTGCTTGAAGATCGACACGACCTTGGCCTTCACTTCGCTTTCCGCCGCGATTTCATCCCAGAAGGTCAGGGCGGCGGCTTCGACGGTTTTCCATTCCTCATCCGGGATGGTGGTCAGTTGCAGCTTGCCGCCGTTGATGCGCAGGTCGGCTTCGCCCGCCCAGTACCAGTGCTGGCGGTAGTAGTGGGACTGTTCGAAACAGGTCGCCAGCATTTCCTGCAGGTGCGGCGGCAGTTCGTTCCAGCGGTCCATATTGGCGAAGAAATGCCCGATCCATGCGCCCGAGATGTTGTTGGTGAGGAAGTAGTTGGTCACATTGGACCAGCCCACGGTGTAAACCTCGGTGATGCCGGACCATGCGATCCCGTCGAGTTCCCCGGTCTGCATCGCCACTTCGATGTCTTCCCACGGCAGGGTGACGGGGACGACGCCGAATTGGGTGAGGAAGCGGCCTGCGGTCGGGAAGGTGAAGACGCGCTTGCCCTGCAGATCGGCCAAGGAGTTGATCGGGTCCTTGGTGGCGAAGTGGCAGGGGTCCCATGCGCCAGCCGAGATGTGCTTGACGCCTACGGCGGCGTATTCGTCTTCCCAGATCTGCTTGAGCCCGTATTTGTTGAACAGCGCGGGCACGTCGAGCGAGTAGCGCAGGCCCAGCGGGAAGTAGCCGCCGAACACGGTGACTTCGGTGGGCGAGGCCATCGAGTCGTCATCGGACTGCACGCAGTCGATGGTGCCGGCCTGCATGGCCTGGAACAGTTCCCCGGTGGGGACGAGCTGATCGGCGTAGAAAAGTTCGATCTCCATCTGGCCTTGCGCGATGCGGTTGAAGGCGTCGACGGCGGGTTTGACCACCTGTTCACCCAGTGCTGCGCCGGCATAGGTCTGCATCCGCCATTTGATGGGGGCCTGCGCGGTGGCGATGGCGGGTGCGGCCAGCGTGGCGGCCCCGGCCAATGCGCCCTTGGTGAGGAAGGAACGTCTCGAAGTCGTCATGGGTCAGCCTCCTTGTTGAAACGGGTCTGGGTTGGACGCGGGTCTGAAGCGCCCGCGATGGGTGTCAGTTCGGGTAGATCAGATTGGGCAGCCACAGTGCGATGCCGGGGAAGACCATCAGCAGGGCAAGTGCGACCACCATAACGAGCACGAAGGGAACAACGGAACGGTAGATGTCGCCCATCGTGATTTCCGGGGGCGCGAAGGCGCGCATCAGGAAGAGGTTATAGCCGAAGGGGGGCGTCAGATAGGCGATCTGGCAGGTGATGGTATAGAGCACGCCATACCAGATCAGCACGTCTTCGGGCGGGATGCCAAGGTCGAGCGTGGCGACCAGCGGCACGTAAAGCGGGGCCACGATCACCAGCATGGCCGTATCATCCAGAAACATGCCCATCAGCAGGAAGCTGATCTGCATGAGGATGAGGATCGTCCACGGGCTGAACCCTAGTTTTTCGACGAACAGGCTTTCGATCGCCTTGACCGCGCCGAGGCCGTCGAACACCGCGCCAAAGGCCAGCGCGGCGAGGATCACCCACATGAACATGCAGGTGATGAAGAGGGTGGAGCGGGTGGCCACTTCGAACACGGCCTTGTTCATCCGGCCTTTCAGGACGGCGGCCAGTACGGTGGCAGCGACGCCGATGACCGAGCTTTCGACGAGCGAGGTCCAGCCATAGATGAAGGGGAACATCATCGCGAAGAAAATGATGAACGGGAGCGCGCCCGCGCGCAGGGCGTGCAGCTTGTCGGCGCGGGTGATGGTGGCGCGTTCCTCAAGGCTCATGGCCGGGCCAAGCTGTGGCTGGAGGCGGCAGCGGATCCAGACATAGAGGATGAAGAGCGTGGCCATCATCAGGCCGGGGATCAGGCCCGCGAGCCACAGTTCGGACACCGGGGCGCGGGCGATCATGGCGTAAAGGACCAGCACAACGGAGGGCGGGATCAGGATGCCGAGGGAAGAGCCGGCCTGTATGACGCCGGTGACCATTTCCTTCTGATAGCCGCGTCGCAGGAGTTCCGGGAGCGCGATGGTCGATCCGATGGCCATGCCCGCGACGGAGAGCCCGTTCATCGCCGAGATCAGCACCATCAAAAGGATCGTCCCGATGGCGAGGCCACCCGGGACGGGGCCGAACCAGACGTGGAACATGCGGTAGAGGTCATCGGCCAATCGGCTTTCGCTCATGATGTAGCCCATGAAGACGAACATGGGCAGCGACAGGAGCGGATACCATTTCATCAGCTTCATCGAGGCCGAGAAGCCCATCGTATGCCCGCCCGTGCCCCAGAGGGATATGGCGGCGACCACGGCGACAAAGCCGATGATGCCGAAGACGCGCTGCCCCGTCATCATCATCAGGAGCATCGTCGAGAACATCAGGGCGGCGATCATCTCATAGGGCATCAGATCGTCTCTCCACGGATGGTGGCGATGTCTTTCGCCAGCGACGACAGTGCCTGAAGAAGCATGAGGATGAAGCCTGTGAGCATGACCAGCTTGATGGGCCAGAGGTAGGGGCGCCATGCGGTGGGGCTGCGTTCGAGCCTGCCGATCTGGGGCCAAGACCAACCGAGGAAGGAGGTTTCGGGGTCTGTCCAGCGAATGCCCAGCGAATAGCCGAAGCTTTCCGCCGCGCCCCAGATCAGGATGCCCAGATAGAAGATGATGGCGAAGACGGTGAAGGCGTCCCACCACGCGCGGCGGACGGGGGACTGCTTGGCATAGAACAGGTCCATGCGGACATGGCCTTCGTTCTGCATCGTGTAGGGGCCGCCGAGGATGTAATAGGCCACCATCACGAACTGGGCCATTTCCAGCGTCCAGAGCGAGGGGTTGAAGAAGG
>PNND01000147.1 GCA_013824045.1 Rhodobacter sp.
TGACCCGAGTCTCCAACGTGCAATCCATCCTGATCCGCCTGACTGCCCTGCTGGCCCTTTTGGGGTTGGCCGCCTGTGCCGATGTGCCCAACAGCGCTGCAAACCCGCCACCCGCTGCCGAGGTGCCGCCCCATTATCAGGCGGTGCAGGATGGCGAATACCTGATCCCTGCGGTGGAGCCGTTGCATCTGTTCGGCACCAACCCGCGGGCCGAAGTGGCCTATGCCGGGGATGAACAGCCCGGGACCATCGTCGTCGATACCTATGCGCGGGTGTTGTACTACGTGATGGAGGGGAACACTGCCCTGCGCTACGGCATTGCCGTGGGTCGCGAGGGGATCTCCTTTCGTGGCACCGGCTATGTGGGCCGCAAGGCGGAATGGCCGTCCTGGACGCCGACGGCGAACATGGTGCGCACCCGTCCCGATCTTTATGCGGAATTCGCAGGGGGCCTGCCGGGCGGGCTGGAGAACCCGCTGGGCGCGCGGGCGCTCTATCTCTATCGCGGGGGCCGCGATACGATGTTCCGCATCCATGGCACGATCGACAACGCCTCGATCGGGCGGGCGACCAGCGCGGGCTGTATCCGCCTGTTCAATCAGGACGCAATCGACCTGTTCAACCGCGCGCAGTCGGGTGACCGGATCGTGGTGCGCACGCTGGAGCAGAGCTTGGCGGCCGAAGGGCCCTATATGGACGATGCCTATGGTCGTGCCGTGCCGGACACGCCCGAGAACCGCGAACGCTTTGATGCCGACGTCGCGGCCATTGCCGCCGCCGAGGAGCGCAGCCGCCTAGAGCAGCAGGCTGCAGCAGAAGCCGCAGCCGAACAGGCCGCACGGGACGAACGCCGCCGCCTGCGCATCTGCCGCAACCGCGGTATCGACGAGGCAGAGTGCCCGACGCTGGAAGAACTTTCGAGCTGAGGCCCCGATTTTTCTGCGAAAAATCGAAAGGGCGAGGGGAAACCCTCGCCCTTTCCAATGAAACGACGCGTATCTCAGGCGCGAATTTTCGCAGAAAATTCGGGCATGGTCAGATGATCACGTAATCCTTCAGCGTGGTTTCCACCACTTCCCACGTGCCCACAAATCCCGGCCGGATGATCCAGCTGTCACCCGCCTTCAAGTGGATCGAGGTGCCGTCTGTGGCGGTCAGGATCGAATGGCCGGCATGGATATGCACATATTCCCATTCCGCATAGCTGACCTTCCACTTGCCCGGCGTGGATTGCCACATGCCGGACGCTATCCCGTCGCGATCTTCGATGCTCCATGTGGTGTGGACGGGATCGCCCGCCAGAACCTTTTCGGGGGCGGGGCGGTCAACCTCGGGGGTGATGCCGTCGCGGGTGATGCGTTGGGTAAGGGACATGTCAGGCTCCACGGTTTGCCATGCCATGGAAGGCGAGGGCGCGCCGTCGGTCAAGGGGGATTGCGGGGACCGTGCATCCGGGCGATGCCGCATTGCAGCGGTGCAATCTTGCTGTTGCGGCGCGGCTGTGCCTCTATAACGGGCAGAATTGAGAGAGGGACCCGCCCATGAGCGCCACCGCCCCCGTCCGGCCTGTGCTGCCGCCCGACATCACCGCCCGCAAGGGCGGCGTGCCGCTGGTCACGCTGACGGCCTATACCACGCCCATGGCGCGGCTAGTGGATGCGCATTGCGATATCGCGCTGGTGGGCGATTCCGTGGGCATGGTGCTGCATGGGATGCCTTCGACCATCGGGGTGACGCTGGACATGATGATCCTGCACGGCCGCGCGGTGATGCGCGGGCTGTCCAAGGCCATGGCGGTGATCGACATGCCCTTCGGCACCTATGAGGAAAGCCCGCAGCAGGCCTATCGCAACGCCGCGCGGCTTATGGCCGAAACGGGTGCGCCTTCGGTGAAGCTGGAGGGAGGGCAGCACATGGCGGAAACCATCGCCTTCCTGACCGCGCGCGGCGTGCCGGTCATGGCCCATGTCGGGCTGACACCGCAATCGGTGAACACGCTGGGCGGCTACAAGGTGGTGGGCCGCGAGGAAGAGGCGGTCAAGGTCATGCGCGACGCCAAGGCCTGCGAGGCGGCGGGGGCTTTTTCCATCATTCTGGAAAAGGTTCCGGTCGGGCTGGCTGGGCGAATCACGGCAGAGCTGAAAATCCCCACCATCGGCATCGGAGCGGGCGTGGATTGCGACGGTCAGGTGCTGGTGATCGACGACATGCTGGGCATGTTCACCGATTTCCGCCCGAAATTCGTGAAGCGCTATGCCGATCTGGGCCGCACGGCGGATGAGGCCATCGCCGCCTATGCCGCCGAGGTGCGCGCGCGCGCCTTCCCGGGGCCGGAACATGGTTTTGCGGATCAGGTGAAGGCGTGACCGAAATCATCCGCACGGTGGCCGATCTGCGCGCGCGGGTGCGCGGCTGGAAGGCCGAAGGTCACTCTGTGGGCGTTGTCCCCACCATGGGCGCGCTGCATGAAGGGCATTTGAGCCTCGCCCGCCGCGCCAAGGCGGAATGCGGGCGGGTGATCACCACGATCTTCGTGAACCCCAAGCAGTTCAACAACCCCGATGATCTGAAGAAATACCCCCGGACCGAGGATGCCGATGCGGCCCTTCTGCACTGGGTCGGGGTCGAGGCGATCTTTGCCCCTGCGCCAGAGGAGGTTTATCCCGAAGGCTTCGTCACCACTGTTTCCGTAGGCGGCGTGTCGCAACCGCTGGAGGGCGCGTTACGGCCGGGGCATTTCGAAGGCGTGGCCACGGTCGTGGCCAAGCTGTTCGGAATGACACAGGCGGATCGCGGCTATTTCGGGCAGAAGGATTGGCAGCAGTTGCAGGTGGTGCAGCGGCTGGTCGCAGACCTGAACCTTGCCGTCACGGTGGTGGGCTGCGAAACCGTGCGCGATCCGGATGGTCTGGCCATGTCATCGCGAAATGTGCGGCTGACGGCCGAGGGGCGGCGCAAGGCACCTGCGCTTTATGCCGCGATGCTGGCTGCGGCGCGGGATTTCCGGTCGGGCGTGCCCGAGGATGAGGCGATGGCCCGTGCGGCCAAGGCGGTGATGGCAGAAGGTTTCGACAGCGTGGAATACTTCGCGCTGCGCGATGCCGAAACGCTGGGCGATGTCACCGATCCGAACCGCCCGCTGCGGATGCTGGCGGCGGCCTGGCTGGATGACGTGCGGCTGATCGACAATATCGCGGTATAACGCGGACAGATTTCGTCGCGCGATCCGCGCCTAACCCAGCAGATCGTTCAACACCAGCGCCATGACCTTGGCGCTGTCGGCCATGTCCTGCACACCCACCCATTCATCCGGCTGATGCGCCAGATGCAGCAGGCCGGGGCCATAGGCGATGCAGTTCTTCAACCGGCCAATCCTGTCGATATGC
>PNND01000275.1 GCA_013824045.1 Rhodobacter sp.
TCCAACATCACGGTGGCATTGGGCAGATAGTCGAAGATCGTTTCCAGCCGGTCGTGGAAGAAGGGGAGCCAATGCTCCATCCCCTGATGCTTGCGGCCTGCGCTGACCGCCTCATAGAGCGGGTCGTCCGATCCCCCTGCCCCGAATTCCAGCCGGTAGGATTGGCGGAAGCGGGTGATCGCGGGCTCATCCATGATGATTTCGGACATTGGCGCGAAATCGACCGAGGCGAGCTTTTCGGTGGTGCGCTGGGTGTCGGGGTCGAAGCGGCGCGCGCCATCGAGCACATCGCCAAAAAAATCAAGCCGGATGGGGGACCGGCTGCCCGGGGGCCAGATATCGACAATGCCGCCGCGCAAGGCGAAATCGCCCGGTTCCGCCACGGTGGAGGCGGGCGAAAACCCCATGCGGGTGAGAAAGCCCTTGAGCCGCGCCTCATCCACGCGGTCGCCCACGCGGGCCGAGAAGGAGGCGCCGCGGATCACGTCCTTGGCCGGAAGGCGCTGGGTGGCGGCGGTCACGGTCGTGAGCAGGATGAAGGGGCCCTTGATCCCCTCGGCCAGCGCGGCCAGCGTGGCCATGCGGCGGGCCGAAATGGCGGGGTTGGGCGAGACGCGGTCATAGGGCAGGCAATCCCAAGACGGGAAATCTAGCACCAGCGCGCCGGGGGCCATGACGGCAAGTGCGGCCGCCATCGCCTCGGCCCGTTTGTCATCGCGGGCGATGTGGATGATGGGCGCACCCTTTTCCAGTTCGCGGGAAAGGAGGCGGGCGTCGTACCCTTCGGGTGCGCCACCAAGGAGGATGCGGGGACCGGTCTGCATGGCGACTGACTTAACCGCCGGGGCGGCGGCGTCAACGCCTATTCAGGGCCTTGTGCCGGATGGGCCGTGGCGAACGTGTCAGCCAAAGACGCCGAGGGTCAGGTTCTGGTACATCCCGAACATACCGGTGAAGAACAGCGCGAACATGCCCACGCTTTGCACCGTGATGCGGTGGCGGCGCAGGCAGCGCAGCAGATCGTCGCCGCGCATATCGGCGCTTTCGATGTTCAAGCAGGTACGGAAGGTCAGCGTGCCGACACCCAGCATCGGCACCAGCAGGAAAAGCAGGGCTTGGGCAAACTCTACCCGGTAGAGGATGGCCAGAAGCAGCAATCCTGTCACCAGAAAGCAGACGAACCAGACGAGGATCAGCCCGCCGCTGCGCATCAGAAACAGGAACCGTCGTGTGTAGATATGGGCCAGTGCTTCGACATCTGCCAGCGCCTGATCGCCATCCTTTTCCGCGCGGCGGATCAGATCATGCGGGACGCCGATGACGAAATGGCTGACGGTGGACCACATCACGGCCAGTGCCAGCCAGAACCAGAGATTGGAGAAGGATCGCAGGTCGATCACTTCGAATATCGTCTTGTACCAGTCCAACCCGCGCGTCCCTGTCTGACAGCGCGCCCCTGCTGCGTCGTGACGGCTTGAGGCGCGGCTCTTTCTCTGGCAGGCAAGGGGCGTGGGCGCAAGCCCCCGATGGTTCTTCCCAACCCCGAGGCCCGCCTGATGAGACCGATTTCCGCACCGACCCCGGCCACCCGTTTTCGCCGCCTGCGCCGAACGGCTGCGTTGCGGGCCTTGTCGCAGGAAACCCTGCTGGGGGTGGGCGATCTGATCTGGCCCGTTTTCGTGCGCGATGGCGCGGGGGTTCGGGAACCTATCGCATCGATGCCAGGGGTTGAACGGCTGAGCGTGGACCTGATCGTGAAGGCCGCGGAAGAGGCGGCGGGCTTGGGGATTCCGGCGATCTGCCTGTTCCCCTATACGGACCCGGCGCTGAAGACGGAAGGCTGTGAAGAGGCCTGGAACCCCGACAATCTGGCCAACCGCGCGATCCGGGCGATCAAGGCGGCGGTGCCGGAGATCGCGGTGATGACGGATGTGGCGCTGGACCCATACAATGCCAATGGCCATGACGGGCTGGTGCGCGACGGGATCATCCTGAACGATGAAACGATCGAGGCCCTGTTGAAGATGTCGCTGGCGCAGGCAGAGTCGGGGGCCGATATCCTCGGTCCGTCGGACATGATGGACGGGCGCATCGGCGCTATGCGGGGGGCGCTGGAGGCGGCGGGCCACAAGGATGTGGCGATCCTGTCCTATGCCGCGAAGTATGCATCTGCCTTTTATGGGCCGTTCCGCGATGCGGTGGGGGCGTCGGGCGCGCTGAAGGGCGACAAGAAAACCTATCAGATGAACCCCGCCAACAGCGATGAGGCGCTGCGTCTGGTGGAGCGCGACCTGCGCGAGGGCGCGGATATGGTGATGGTCAAGCCGGGGATGCCCTATCTCGACATCTGCCGCCGGGTGAAGGATGCCTTCGGGGCGCCGACCTATGCTTATCAGGTGTCGGGCGAATATGCGATGATCCGGGGCGCGGCGGAGCGCGGCTGGATCGATGGTGAGAAGGCCATGATGGAAAGCCTGATGGGTTTCAAACGTGCAGGCTGCGACGGGATTCTGACCTATTTCGCCCCCGAAGCCGCCCGCAAGCTGCGCGCGGGCTGGAGTTGGGGCTGAACGGCCCTGCCCCCTCTTCTTTGTTGAAATATCCTCGGGGGTGAATTGGCGCAAAGCGCCAAGAGGGGGCAGACAGCCCCTTTTCTTTTGCCGCCGCAAAGCCCGGTTGGCGGGGCATTGCCGGGGGTGCAGGCGGGGCATGACAGGGCGGCGGAATATCGCTATTGTATCGCGTGAGCGGGGGCAGAGACCCCCGACGAGGCAAGAGAGGGCGGGTTTCATGGACCATATTTCAAGGCGGGCGCTTTTGGGCGGAGCCGGGGCGTCATTGATGCTGACGGCGGCCTGCGGCAATGGCGTGGGCGGCAGTGGTGCGCAGCAGATCGACGCGCGGGTGAGTGCGACGCGGAGTTTCCTGTTTTCCCGCTATCCGGGGACGCAGGATTTGGCAGGTCGGGCGGCGGGCGTGCTCTATATGCCGCTGATCACGGAAGCCGGATTCTTCATCGGCGGAGCCTATGGGCGCGGCGCGCTGCAGATCCGCGATGTGACGGTGGATTACTATTCGTCAACCAAGGCGAGCTACGGGTTGCAGATCGGCGCGCAGCAGTATGCCCATGCGCTGTTCTTCATGACGCCCGAGGCGCTGGCCGATTTCCGCTCCTCGACCGGTTGGGCGGCGAGTGCGGACCTAAAGTATGCGACACCCGAGCAAGGGGCCAGCATCGGCAAGGAAACCACCGAGATCGACCCTGTCATCGCGCTGGTCTTTGGCCAGCAGGGGCTGATCGCCGGGGCGACGCTGGCCGGGGTGAAGTACACGCGGATTATTCCTTAAGGAGGGTGCGGGGGGCTGTTGCCCCCCTGCCCTGCCT
>PNND01000226.1 GCA_013824045.1 Rhodobacter sp.
GCCGCGCTGTCGGCATAGTTGCGCGCCGCCGCCAGCGGCTGGTTGATCTCATGGCTCAGCGCCGCCGACATCTGCCCCAACGCGGCCAGCTTGCCCGCCTGCACCAGATCGGCCTGCGTGCGGCGCAGTTCCTGTTCGGTCAGCCGCCGCTCGGCCACCTCGGTTTCGATCTGGCGGTTGACGCGCATCAGATCGGCGGTCCGTTCCTGCACCAATGCCTCTAGCCCCGACTGGGCGGCGGCCTGCATGGCGATGCGTTCGGCCAGCCGGGCGCGGCGTTGTGCGACCACCACCGCCAGCGACAGCGCCACGGCCAGGGCCAGCACAAAGGCCGCCATCGCCAGCCGCGCCTGCCCGCGCAGATAGGCCGTGTCGAGCAGGACATGTACCGTCCATCCCGCCTCGGGCATGGCTTGGGCGGCCACCAGATATTCATGTTCCAGACCGTCTTCGGCCATCAGGCGCATCAGGGGGAAATCGCCCTGTGTGCCGGATTGAAAGACCAGCTCTTCCAGCGCTGCCTCGGCATAGCGACGCGAGGCTGTGGTGCGTTCCAGCCGGTCGGGGGTGAGGGGCAAGAGCCCCTTGTAACGCCAGCCCGGATCGGTGGACATGAAGATGATGCCTTCGGGGTCGCTTACGATGATGCGGTATTCCCAGGTGCGCCAGCTTGCCTCGATATCATCGACGCCGATTTTCAGCGCGACGACACCGACAACCGCACCGCGCGCGTCTCGGATGGGTGCCCCAAAGTAATAGCCCCGCACCCCGGACGTGGTGCCAAGGGCGAAGAAGCGGCCTTTGCGGCCTTCGGCTGCTTCGGTGAAATAGGGGCGATAGGTGAAATTCTGGCCGATGAAGCTGTTGGGCTGATCGTAATTCGAGGCCGCGATGGTGTTACCCTGAAGGTCGATCACATAAAGATCCGAGGATTCCATCACCGAGTTCTTGGACTTGAGCCAGCGGTTCATGGCCATGCGCTGCGCCGGATCGGAAGGCCGGGTGACAAGGGTAAGGATATCGGGGCTGTCTGCCAGCAGTTCGGGCAAAGCCTCATACCGCCGCAGATGGCCTTCGAGCGCGCTGGCGGCCAGACGCAGGGTGGTTTCCGCGCGGCCGTTGCCTTCGGTGAAATAGCTTTGCGTGACCGCACGGCCCACAAGCAGGGCCATGGCAAGGCAGATCAGCCCAACCAAACCCCAGACCAGAGTCCTGCGCGTGCGTCGTTCCATGCCACCGTTTCTCCCTGCACTGATCATGGGATATCGGGGCCGGGCTGTATAGAAGGTTGGCGCGGTCGGCCATTGCGCAAGATTGGCTGATCGGGGGACGGGCGAACTTGCCCATGGCGCCCCTCTCGCACTACTGTGGGTGGGATCAAGGAGCGACCATGTCCGACACCCCCGACAAGGCCTATCAGGTTCTTGCCCGCAAATACCGTCCCGAAACCTTTGCCGATCTGGTGGGGCAAGAGGCGATGGTGCGCACGCTGAAGAATGCCTTCGCGGCCGACAGGATCGCGCATGCCTTTGTGATGACGGGCATCCGTGGCACGGGCAAGACCACCACCGCGCGGATCATCGCCAAGGGGTTGAACTGTGTGGGGCCCGATGGGACGGGCGGGCCAACGACCGAGCCTTGCGGGGTATGCGAGCCGTGCCGGGCGATTGCCGAGGGCCGCCATGTCGACGTGATGGAGATGGACGCCGCATCGCGCACCGGGGTGGGCGACATCCGCGAGATCATCGATTCGGTGCATTATCGGGCGGCGAGCGCGCGGTACAAAATCTACATCATCGACGAGGTTCACATGCTGTCGAACAGCGCGTTCAACGCGCTGCTCAAGACGCTGGAGGAACCGCCCGCACATGTGAAGTTCATCTTCGCCACGACCGAAATTCGCAAGGTACCCGTCACCGTGTTGTCACGCTGCCAGCGGTTTGACCTCAAGCGGATCGAGCCCGAGGTGATGATGGGCCTTTTGCGCCGGATCGCCAGTGCCGAGGGCGCGCAGATCACCGATGGCGCGCTGGCCCTGATCACGCGGGCGGCGGAGGGGTCGGCGCGGGATGCGACGTCGCTTCTGGATCAGGCGATTTCCAATGGCGCCGGCGAGGTGACGGCGGATCAGCTGCGCGCGATGCTGGGGCTGGCGGATCGGGGGCGGGTGCTGGACCTGTTCGATCTGATCGTGACCGGCGATGCGGCGGGGGCCTTGGCGGAACTGGCCGGGCAATATGCCGATGGGGCCGACCCGATGGCGGTGCTGCGCGATCTGGCCGAGATCACACATTGGATTTCCGTGATCAAGATCACGCCTGCCGCCGCCGAGGACCCGACCACGCCACCCGATGAACGCGCGCGCGGCACCGACATGGCCACCCGCCTGCCGATGCGGGTGCTGACGCGGATGTGGCAGATGCTGCTGAAAACGCTGGAAGAGGTGGCGCTGGCCCCCAATGCCATGATGGCCGCCGAGATGGCGGTGATCCGGCTTACACATGTGGCCGACCTGCCCGATCCGGAGACGCTGATCCGCAAGCTGCAATCCGGCCCGCAACCGGGGCCAGCCCCCGGTGGGGCGGGCGGCGCGCCTGCGGGCGGCGGGGGGCGCATGGTCCATGCGCCTGCGATGCAGATGGCCCCTTCGGCACCCGCGCGCGGCCCGGTGATGCAGGGTGGGCAGGCGCTGGCGGTGGCCGAGGGCACGTTGCAGGTGTTTGTCAGCTTTGATCAGGTGGTCGAGCTGATCCGCGAAAAGCGCGACATGAAGCTGCTCTATGAGGTGGAAACGGGTGTGCGCCTTGTGCGCTATGCCCCCGGGCGGATCGAGTTTCAGCCCACGCGGGATGCCCGCCCCGACCTTGCCGCGCAACTGGGGCAGCGGTTGCAGATGTGGACCGGCGCGCGCTGGGGGGTGTCTGTCGTCAGCGAAGGCGGTGCCGCCACGATTGCCGAACAGCGCGATCAGGCGCGGTTGGCCGCCGAGGCCGAAGCGATGACCAACCCGCTGGTGCAGGCGGTGATGGCAGCCTTTCCCGGTGCCAAGATCGCCGAGATTCGGACGCCCGCAGCACTTGCCGCCGCAGCCGAGGCAGAGGCCCTGCCGGAAGTCGAGGATGAATGGGACCCGTTCGAGGACGGCTGATCGCCGCGCTGGCCCTGCTGACGCTGACCCCACAGGCCGGATGGGCCGAGGTCTGCGACAAGACCCGGCCCGGTTGGACGCTTGATCAGGGGCCGGTCACAGGCGGGGCTGAAACGCTGTATATCCTTGCCTCGCCTGTCGGGCTGGGCCTTGTGGCGGTGATCGGGTTGGCGCTGGTCTTTCCGCGCCGCTGGATGGCGCTGCTGGCGGCTTTGCCCGCGCTGGCGCTA
>PNND01000005.1 GCA_013824045.1 Rhodobacter sp.
GTGATTTCGCAGTGTTGCAGCGGATAAGTGCCATGGCCTTCGGGCAGAGGCGCAAGATGCTGCGGTCAAGCCTGAAAGGGCTGGGGCCGGGGATCGAGGGGCTGTTGCTAAACGTCGGCATCCCCCCGACCGCGCGGGCCGAAGAGATCGGGTTGGAGCAATTCTGCGCGCTGGCGCGCGCGGTTCAGGCCGCCTGACGCTTGGCGCGGACCCGCGCCATCGTCACGCCCATGGCCGAGACGGATCATCCCGACCGCACCTTCCAGTTGGCGCAGATGTGCGGATTGCCGGAGCAAAGGGCGCTCTGTGCCCAAACGATTCAACGCGACCGGCTGTCACCTGGCGGAACATGGCGGGGCCTGCCCGCGGCTGGGCGTGCAAACCAGCTGCCGCACGCCTGGGAAGATCGTCCCGCCATTCGTTGAGAGTAAGCCTACGCCGGGGGCCGTCTTTTTGCTTTGAAGATTTCCGCGTAGGTTCGACGCTATGTCCGACCATAGATACAGACCCGAAGTTGAGATCCTTTCTGTGACCGATACCGGTCGCCGTCGGCGGTGGACGGATGCGCAGAAGGTTCGCATTGTTGAAGAGAGTTTCGGCCCGCGCGGCAGCATGTCCGAGGCAGCGCGTCGCCATGATATTGGTCGAACGCTTCTGGTGCGGTGGCGGCGTCAATATCGCGACGGCGAACTGGCGGGAAGTGCTGCGCCGCTGCGTTTCATGCCGGTGGCACTCTCGGCCCCAGAAGCCCCGGTGATGGCATCTGCATCAGCGTGTTCCGCTCTGTCTGCCCCAAACGAAACGGCAGAGATCACGTTGCTGAATGGCAGGCGTCTTTCGGTTGCAGCGGCGATCGATCCCGCGTTGCTGTCGCGTCTCGTGCAAGCGCTGGACCCGACATGATCGCGTTTCCGGCAGGCACGATGGTCTGGATCGCGGGCGGTGTGACAGACATGCGGCGTGGCATGAACACCTTGGCGCTGGCGGTGCAACAGGGCCTTGGGCGTGATCCGCATGGTGGCGAGATCTTCTGCTTCCGGGGCCGCAAAGGCGATCTTGTGAAATTGCTTTGGCATGATGGGGTCGGCATGTCGCTGTATATCAAGCGTCTGGAGGCGGGGAAATTCATCTGGCCCGTGAGCCAGGATGGAACGGCGGTTCCGATCTCGGCGGCGCAGCTTGGTTATCTTCTTGAGGGCATAGACTGGCGCAACCCGCGCTGGACGCAACGCCCTGCAAAGGCTGGATAATTTACTCTGAAACGCCTGTTTTTATTGGCGATCAGGATCATCTGTGGTAGTCCTCTGTCATGTCAGATGCCGCATCCGAAATCGCCACATTGCGCGCTGAATTGGCCGCACAAACAGCCCGTGCGCAGGCGGCTGAGCGCGACTTGGCCCAAGCGCGCGCCCTGGCATCCTGCACAGATGCGATGATCCAGGAGTTGAAGCTGGAAATCGCCAAGCTGCGCCGTGACAGGTACGGCATCTCCTCCGAGCGCCGCGCACGTTTGATCGATCAGTTGGAATTGCAGCTTGAGGAATTGGAAGCAGCGGCGACCGAGGATGCAATGGCGGCTGAACAGGCGGCGGCGGCGGACAAGACCGGCACTGTGCGCGCCTTCACGCGGCGCAAGCCCGTGCGCAAACCCTTCCCCGAACATCTGCCGCGCGAGCGTGTGGTGATCGAGGCACCGACCAGCTGTGCGTGCTGTGGCTCGGACCGCATCGTAAAGATGGGCGAGGATGTCACCGATACGCTGGAGGTCATCCCGCGCCAGTGGAAGGTGATCCAGACGGTGCGGGAGAAGTTCACCTGCCGGGCTTGCGAGAAGATCAGCCAGCCGCCAGCGCCGTTCCATCCGACGCCGCGGGGATGGGCCGGTCCCAACCTGCTGGCCATGGTTCTCTTCGAGAAGTTCGGCCAGCACCAACCGCTGAACAGGCAGGCCGAGCGCTACGCCAAGGAAGGCGTCGAGATCAGCCTTTCGACGCTCGCCGATCAGGTCGGGGCCTGCGCCGTCGCCCTGCAGCCGATCCAAGCGTTGATCCGCGCCCATGTCCTCGGCGCCGAGCGATTGCATGCCGACGACACGACCGTGCCGCTTCTGGCCAAAGGCGGCACGCAAACGGCCCGGCTCTGGACCTATCTGCGCGATGACCGGCCCTTCGGCGGTGGGGCACCACCGGCCGCGCTCTATCACTTCTCGACAGACCGCAGGAAAGAACACCCGACCCGGCACTTGGCGGGCTGGACCGGTATCCTGCAAGCCGACGCCTATGGCGGTTACAACGACCTCTACCATGCCAGCCACAAGCCCGCCCCGGTGCTCAGCGCGCTGTGCTGGTCGCATGCCCGGCGCAAGTTCTTCGAACTGGCGGATATCAAAGCCACGGCCCGCAAGGGCAGATCGGTCGCCGAGGAGATCTCGCCCATCGCGCTGGAGGCCGTCAAACGCTTCGACGCCATCTTTGATGCCGAGCGAGAGATTAGCGGTCTGACCACCGAGGCCCGTTATGACGCCCGTCAGCGGCTGGTGCGGCCGATGGTCCAGGACCTGCACGACTGGTTGCGATCCGAACGCGCCCAGATGTCAAAGCACAACCCCGTCGCCAAGGCGATCAACTACATGTTCGAGGAGGAGGGCCGCTGGGAAGCCTTTACCCACTTCCTCGACGACGGCCGCATCTGCCTCACGAACAACGCGGCAGAGCGCGCTCTCCGCGGCATCGCCCTCGGCCGGAAAGCCTGGCTCTTCGCCGGATCACCGCGCGGCGGCGACCGCGCCGCCTTCATGTATTCCCTGATCGTTACCGCCAAGATGAACGACATCGATCCTCAGGCCTGGCTTGCCGATGTTCTCGATCGTCTACCGGACGTGCCCCTGTCGCGCCTGCCGGAACTGTTGCCTTGGCACTGGAAAGCCAAGCATATGGCTCAGGCAGCCTGACCATGCAACTGAACAAGGTCTACGCCGTAAAGACCGTTGATCGCGTCGCCGCAGAGTTGGGCGAGACCGTTGATCGGCTTCATGATCTCGCCATCGGCATGGAGCCTGAAGATGGCGTGATCTGGGTCTACGGCACCGCCGAGGTCGAGGTGCTCGCCTTCACCCCGTTCGGTGTCGAAAACCTTCTTGAGATGATCGCCATGAAACGCGACCGCCAGACCTGACGTCGCTGCGGCCTTCACCGGATGGATACCGTTGAGATGCCAGTCAAATCGCAGTATTTCGACTTTTCCCGCACTGTGGACCGGTCGACCTGGATCCGGCATGCACAGGACAGCCGCCTTGCCGTGGCGCTGGCCCAGGCCGGTCGACGAAAAGCGCCGGGATGCCACCCGGTTTGACGGGTGTTG
>PNND01000405.1 GCA_013824045.1 Rhodobacter sp.
GCGACATCGGGCGTCAACTGGTCCCCCAGCACAAGGATCAAGCGCGTCATGCGCGCCCTCCTGATGCGTGGCACGGGATGGAACCGTCGGATTTGGGTATTTGGGCCAAGATGAAGCCCATCGCGCAGGCAAGGATCACCACGGGATCACCTTTCCCTGCCAGTCGAAGAACCCGCCCGTATCCGCCGGGGTCAACCCGTCCAGCACCGCCAGCAGGTGTTCCGCCGCCGCTGCAGGCGTCACCGTCGGATGCCCGCCCGCATAGGCCGCGGTCAGGGGCGTGGCCACCGTGCCGGGATGCAGCGCCACCAGCATCGCCTGCGGATGGCTGCGCGCCAGTTCGACCGAGGCCGTGCGAATGATCTGGTTCAGCGCCGCCTTGGCCGCCCGGTAGCCGTGCCAGCCGCCCAGCCGGTTGTCCCCGATTGATCCCACCCGCGCCGACAGCGCCGCGATCTTTGCCGGACGGTCGCGCGGCACCAGCCGCAGCGCGTGCTTCAACACCAGCGCCGGGCCGATGGCGTTCAGCGCGAATTGCGCGGCCATCGCCGCCGGGTCCAGCGCGCGCAGCGCCTTTTCCGGCCGCGCGCCGTCGATCTCCAACCCGCCCGTGGCGATGAAGATCAGGTCGACCCCAGGCTCCAGCGGTGCCAACACCCGCGCGATGCTGGCCTCATCCGTCACATCCAGCCCATGATCGCGCCGCGACAGGCCGGTGACATCCGCCCCCCGCCCCTCCAGCGCGGCCACAAGCGCCGCACCAATGCCGCCCGATG
Organism: Rhodobacter sp.; assembly: GCA_013824045.1. Lineage (GTDB taxonomy): Bacteria > Pseudomonadota > Alphaproteobacteria > Rhodobacterales > Rhodobacteraceae > Paragemmobacter. The sequence continues at coordinate 777 of PNND01000405.1, forward strand.
ATCCGATGATGACTGCGCGCATGGGGCACCCCCTTCCGGCCCGTGCAGATAAGCCGATGAAAAGCGCGGGCAAGGCGCGTTTTCCGCCTTGCGCTGCCGCAATTCCCGGCTATCGTCGCGCCCCATGACACGGGATCGGCATATCGCTTTCACTTCGGGTGCAAACTGCGCCCTCCCCGCCCGTGGCCTGCTTCTCCTTAGCCGCCTCTGAGCGTGCCCTTGGGCGCGACCGCTCGGAGGTGAACAGCGCCCGCCAAGGAAAAGCACAGACGGCACAAGGAACCCAGCCATGACTGACACCAGCACGCAACCCCGCGTCATGATCTTCGACACCACCCTGCGCGACGGCGAACAATCCCCCGGCGCCACCATGACCCATGCCGAAAAGCTGGAAATTGCGGGCCTACTGGATGAGATGGGCGTCGATATCATCGAGGCGGGCTTTCCCATCGCCTCCGAGGGTGATTTCAACGCCGTTAGCGAGATCGCCAAACGGGCGAAAACCTCCACGATCTGCGGCCTCGCCCGCGCGAATTTTAAGGATATCGACCGCTGCTGGGAGGCCGTGCGCCACGCGAAATCCCCGCGCATCCACACCTTCATCGGCACCTCGCCGCTGCACCGCGCCATCCCCAATCTGGACATGGACCAGATGGCCGAACGCATCCACGACACCGTGACCCATGCCCGCAACCTGTGTGACAACGTGCAATGGTCGCCAATGGATGCCACCCGGACCGAGGCCGATTACCTCTGCCGCGTGGTGGAGATTGCGATCAAGGCGGGCGCCACCACCATCAACATCCCCGATACCGTGGGCTACACCTACCCGTTTGAGAGCGCAAAGATCATCCGCATGCTCCTCGAACGCGTCCCCGGCGCGGACACGATCATCTTCGCCACCCATTGCCACAACGACCTCGGCATGGCGACAGCCAACGCCCTTGCGGCGGTCGAGGCCGGTGCGCGCCAGATCGAATGCACGATCAACGGCCTTGGCGAACGCGCGGGCAACACCGCACTGGAAGAGGTCGTCATGGCGATGAAGGTGCGCAATGACATCCTGCCCTACCGCACCAATATCGACACGACCAAGATCATGAACCTGTCCCGCCGCGTCTCTACAGTGTCGGGCTTTCCGGTGCAGTTCAACAAGGCCATCGTCGGCAAGAACGCATTCCTCCATGAATCCGGCATCCATCAGGATGGCGTGCTGAAGAACGTCGAAACGTTCGAGATCATGCGCCCCGAAGACATCGGCCTGAACCAGAAAAACCTGACCATGGGCAAGCATTCCGGCCGCGCCGCCCTGCGCGCCAAGCTCAAGGAATTGGGCTACGATCTGGCCGACAACCAACTCAACGATGTCTTTGTCCGCTTCAAGGCGCTCGCCGACCGCAAGAAGGAAGTCTATGACGACGACCTGATCGCCCTCGTGGCTGATGAGGCGACGATGGACGCCCATGACACGCTGGTCTTGAAAAAGCTGCGCGTCATCTGCGGCACTGAGGGCCCGCAAGAGGCCGATATGGTGCTGACCATCGATGGGGTCGATCACCATATCGACGCCACGGGTGACGGCCCTGTGGATGCCGCCTTCAACTGCATCAAGATGCTCTTCCCGCACAAGGCGCGGCTGCAAGTCTATCAGGTGGCCGCCGTTACTGAGGGCACCGATGCACAGGCCACCGTCACCGTCCGGCTAGAGGAAGACGGCCGCATCGTCACCGGCGCCAGCGCCGATACCGATACGATCGTGGCATCCGTGAAGGCCTATGTGAACGCGCTCAACCGCCTCATCGTCCGCCGCCAGAAAACCGCGCCGGGCGAGGATGTGAAGACCGTCACCTATCACGGCGAATGACAGGGCGGGGGCGGCACAAGCCGCCCCTTTTTTGCCTATGACGGGGATTTCCGTCCCTGTGATCCTTAGATCGCCCTGCGCCCTATATAAGCGCGAACCGCCCGTTGACCGCCGCCGCATGGGCGGCAAGCTCCGGCACGCCCGCCCATTGCTGCAGCAGATCGGCCCAGCGCAGCGGCACAAAGACCACGTCATCCCCCTTCACCGCCTGCGCATAGGCGGCAATCTCCGCCTCGTGCCGCTTGATCGCCGCCGGGTCCAGCGGCTTGCCATTGGCCCAAGCGCTGGGCGCCGCATGCAGATAGACCAGCACCGCCCCCAGCCCCCGCTTCTGCGCCTGCGTCCGCAGCCCATAGGCATGCTTGATCAGCTGCACTGCATCCAGATGGCGAAAGCTCCGCTCCCCTTCGATCAGGCGCGACCGCAGCATGCCATGCCGCGCCATGCCCGGCCCCCAGTCGCGGCTGTCAAACGCTTCCGAGAATACCGTGGCCTTCCCCGGACGGAACGGCTCATACCGCTTGGACTCCACCGCCACCAGCGACGTGGCCGTCGTCACCGCCGCATCCAGCCAGGGATGCCGCCCCCCCTTCCACGGAAAGCGCATTTCGGCCTCGATCTCCACCGCCAGCGGCTTGCCCATCGGCACGCCCGGCAGCGGCGGCAACAGCGCCACCCGCTCCAGAAACCAGCCAAAGGCATTCACCGCCAGCGCGGC
>PNND01000397.1 GCA_013824045.1 Rhodobacter sp.
AAGCCGGGGAACATGTCGGTGCTGGTGCAGGCGACGCGACCGGGGCTGAAGACGTTCGAGGATACTCTGGAGGCCAGCCGCAACCCGTAAGGGGGCAGGTGTCCCGCAAGGCTTGCGCCCCGGCTGAAAGGCCGGGGCGCTTTGCGTTGCAGGTCCGGGTTTTTGTTGGGGGAAATGGATTGTTGCGTGGGGAAAAGTAGGTCTCCATCAGGGTGGGTGGTATCCTTTTGCGCGGGATGGTCTTTGGTGCGGGGTGGGGCCAGATGCGGCATGACTGGGTGTTTGAAGTGCTGACGGACCTTGTGGATTATGCCGAACGCAACGGCTTGCCGCGACTGGCGCGAAAGGCAGCGGAAACGCTGGCCGTGGCGCGGGACGAGATCGCGGCGGCCCGGGATGACGGTCGGGGCGGAGCGGGCGGCGGGGAGCCATCGCTGCATTAGCGCCCGTGTCCGGGCGATGCCCCCTCGCATCCGGACGGGGGGCGGATTATGGTCGCCGCCATGCAAGGATTGACGCCCATCGAGCCGCCTGTTTCGCTGACCTTTTCAGAGGATCAGGCCGAAGCCTATGACCGTGTGGCGGCGGAACTCTATGCCAATGGCATCGACCTGACAGCGGGGGAATTGACCCCGCGGGCCGAGGGCAAGCCTTCGGTGCTGGCGGTGGTGGGGAAGGCCGGATCGGGCAAGACGATGCTGCTGGCCAGCCTGACCAAGGCGCTGGTGGCGGCGGGGGTGGAGGTCATTTCCGGCGATTACGAGGGGCGGCGGCGCAAGGACCGGCGGACGCTGGCGATCCTTGCCCCCACCAACAAGGCGGCGAGCGTGCTGCGCCTGCGGGGCGTGCCTGCCACGACGATCCACCGCATCCTTTATACCCCGGTCTATGACCCGGAGTATGAGCGCATCGCGGAATGGCTGACCGGCCAGGGCGAGCGGCCAATGGTGGAGGGGTTGACGGATCTGGCGCTGGACCGGGCATTTGCCTTTTATCAACAGGTGGCGTCGGTTCCGGGGGCGCTGGCGGCGGCGGGGTTGAAAGGTTCGGACTTCATCAAGGGATGGAAGCGGCGCGAGGAGCCGCTGGATGTGGGCTTCATCGACGAATCCTCGATGCTGGATGAACGGGCGCTGGACGATCTGCGCGAGATCTTTCCGACGCTGGTGCTGTTCGGCGATCCGGCGCAATTGGCCCCGGTGGGGCTGTCGGGCGAGATGGTGTTTGACCGCTTGTCCGAGTCGCGGCGGCTGGTGCTGAGCCGGATACACCGCCAGACACAGGATAACCCGATCCTCGATCTGGCGCATGCGCTGGGCGATGAGAACCTGCGGTTCGAGACGTTCGAGCGGATGGTGGAGGATGTGGCGGGCCGCGATGATCGGGTGGTGATGGCCGAGCGGGTGGATGCCGATCTGATGGCGCGGTCCCCGGTGCTGGTCTGGCGCAATGCCACGCGCATCCGGCTGATCCATGCCTTTCGCGGGGCCTTTGGTGCGCCGGAGGATGAATTGCTGCCCGGTGAGCCGCTGGTCTGTGACGGGATCGAATTGCCGCTGAAGCACCGCAAGAAGCGGATCGATCTGGAGGCGCGGGGGCTGATCAAGGGCGCGCAGGTGATCTATCTGGGCCCAGGATCGAAGCCGGGATTTGCCAAGCTGCATGTGGTGGGGGCGGAAGAGCCGCAGGTATCGGCGGCCTCCATTATCAAGATCGAGAAGCCGGATGAGGAGGAGCCTTTCATCCCATCCGCCGCCACGATGGGCGCGGCCTTTCTGCATGGCGCGGCGGTGACGATCCACAAGGCGCAAGGCAGCCAATGGGAACAGGTGCAGGTCTTTGCCCCCGACATCTATGCCGCCGCTCAGGCGGGGCGGAGCGAGGCCGGGGTGCCGTTGTGGAAGCGGCTGGCCTATGTGGCGATCACGCGGGCCGAGACGCGGCTTTTCTGGGTGACGCGGTATCGGTTGGCGCGGCCGCAGGGGCCGCTGTCGGTGGACGATCTGCGCCGAGGCCCGGCACCGCTGGCCTTGCAAGCGGAGGAGTGACCAAATTCCTTGGAAGGAATTTGCAATTTTCTTCGAAGAAAATTGTGCCAAGCCTTTGGCTTGGCTAGGGTAAGGGCAGGATCAGGAGGCCCATGATGCGCTGCGTATTCGTTCAGTTCCGCTGCACCCCCGGCAAGACCTATGAGGTGGCGGAAGCCATCTATGACCGCGAGGTGGTGAGCGAGTTGTATTCGACCAGCGGGGAATATGACCTGATCGCCAAGATCTACATCCCCGAGGATGCGGATGTGGGGCATTATCTTTCGGGCCGGCTGTTCGACATACCGGGGATCGTCCGGACCTTGACGACGATGACGTTCAAGGCGTTTTGAGCCCGCGCAAGATACGATTTTTCTGCGAAAAATCAGGGGGCTTCGCGCCCCCTCGGAGCTGCGCTCCTCACCCCCGCGGGATATTTGCCACAGAGAAGATAGGGATCAGAGCCAGCGGTCGCGGCCGGTTCCGGTGGCGTCCGTGACGCGGGCAAAGCCGTGTTGGGCGGCGAGGGCGTCAAGGCCATGGGCGAGGCGGGGGATGAGAGAGAGGCCTTCATAGACCATGGCGGTGTAGACCTGCACGGCGCTGGCACCGGCGCGGATTTTCTCCCACGCCTGTTCGGGCGTGGAGATGCCACCCACGCCGATGAGGGGGAGTTTGCCTTGGGTGAGTTGCGACAGGCGCGCGAGGGTGCGGGTGGATTTTTCGAACAGGGGCGCGCCGGAGAGGCCACCGGTTTCGGTGCGGTGCGGGCTTTGCAGGCCGTCGCGCGATAGCGTTGTGTTGGTGGCGATGATGCCCGCGAGGTTTGCGGCGAGGGCGACTTCGGCGATTTCGGCGAGGTCGGTGTCGGTGAGATCGGGGGCGATTTTCAGGAAGATCGGGATGGGGCGGGCGAGGCTGGTGCGGGTGTCCATCACGCCTTGCAGAAGGGCCGTCAGGGCGGCGCGGCCTTGCAGATCGCGCAGTTTTTCGGTGTTGGGCGAGGAGACGTTGACCGTGGCGAAATCGACATGGGGGCCGCAGGTGGCCAGCACGCGGGCGAAATCGGCGGCGCGGTCGGAGCTGTCCTTGTTGGCGCCGAGGTTGAGGCCTACGGGAATCGCGTTTGATTTCCGTGCTTTGAGGCGGGTGGCGATGGCCTCCATCCCGTCATTGTTGAAGCCGAAGCGGTTGATGGCGGCGCGGTCTTCGGTGAGGCGGAAGAGGCGGGGTTTTGGGTTGCCGGGCTGGGGGCGGGGGGTGGCGGCGCCGACCTCGATGAAGCCGAAGCCTGCGCGGGAGAG
>PNND01000239.1 GCA_013824045.1 Rhodobacter sp.
CATTTCTACAACTGGTATGACACCACCGATCTGCGCGTGCTGGACCCGGCCTATGTGTCATCGGTCGACAGCGGCAATCTCGCAGGCCACCTGATCTGCGTGGCGCGCGCCTGCCGCGACTGGGCGCAAAGCCCACCGGACGATGCCGCCCGCTGCGAAGGGCTGGCCGACACCGCCGCCGTCGCCCGCGCCGCATGGGACGGCGCCGCGCTGCCCTGTCCTGCCCTCATCGCCCTGCAGGCGGCACTGGAAACCCGCAATGAGACGCGCCTTCTGACATTGGCCACCGCCGCCAACACCGAAAGCGCGGCCGATGGTGCCCCGCCCGAAGCTGCACGCTGGACAGGCGCGATCCTCGTCCGCCTCGCCGCGCCGCCCGCAGCCGAAGACCGTCACGCACGCCTTCTCGCCATTGCCGATCTTGCCGACCGGTTCGCTCAGGACATGGACTTCGCCTTCCTGCTCGATCCGGAAAAAGAGCTTCTCTCCATCGGCTTTTCCGTCGCCACCAACATGCGCGATCCGAACTGCTATGACCTACTCGCCTCCGAGGCGCGTCTGGCCAGCCTCTTTGCCATCGCCAAACAGGACGTGCCGACCAAACACTGGTTCCGGCTTGGCCGCAGTGCCACGCCCATCGGGCGCGGTGCGGCGCTCATCTCATGGTCGGGGTCGATGTTCGAATACCTGATGCCCTCGCTGGTGATGCGCGCACCCGACGGATCGGTTCTCGCCCAGACCAATGCGCTGATCGTCGCTCGCCAGCAGGACCATGGCCGCGCCTTGGGCATTCCTTGGGGCATATCGGAATCCGCCTACAACGCCCGCGATCTGGAGATGACCTATCAATACTCCAACTTTGGCGTGCCGGGGCTGGGGCTCAAGCGCGGGCTGGGCCAGAACCGCGTCATCGCCCCCTATGCCACCGGCCTTGCCGCCATGGTCGACCCCGCCGCCGCCGTGGCGAACTTTGCCCGCCTTGCCGCGCTGGGGGCCGAAGGCCGCTACGGCTTTTATGAGGCGGTGGATTTCACCCCTGAACGCGTGCCGCAGGGCCAAAGTGCGGTGATCGTGCGCAGCTTCATGGCCCATCATCAGGGCATGACGATCACCGCCATCGCCAATACCGTGCAGGGGGGCCGCCTGCGCGCCCGCTTTCATGCTGTGCCCATGGTGCAGGCGGTTGACCTTCTGTTGCAGGAACGCGTGCCGCGCGATGTGGCCACCGCCCGCCCCCGCGCCACCGAGGTACGCGTCACCGCCGCCGATCCGACCGACGCGCCCAAGCTGCGCCGCTTCGACGCGCCGCAATCGGCCCCGCCGACCGGACACCTGCTGTCCAACGGGCACTACGGCGTCATGCTCACGCCCAATGGCGCGGGCTACAGCCGCTGGCACGATCTGGCCATGACCCGCTGGCGGGCCGACCCTTCCGTCGATGCGCTGGGCTCGTTTGTCTATCTGCGCGATGTGCAGGCCGGGGAAAGCTGGTCCTCCGGGGTAGAGCCCATTGGCGCGGGCACCGGCCAGCACACCGCCGTCTTCAGCGAACATCAGGCCACCTTCACCTGCCGCGCGCGCACCCTCACCACCACCACCGAAATTGTCGTCTCGGCCGAAGACGATGCCGAGGCGCGGCGCGTCACCCTCACCAATACAGGCCGCCGCGCGCGCGAGATTGATCTCACCTCCTATATCGAACTGGCCCTTGCCCCGCAGGCCTCCGATCTGGCCCACCCCGCCTTTTCCAAGCTCTTCGTTGTCACCGAATACATGCCCGAACTGGGCGTCCTGATCGCCACGCGCCGCCGTCGTGGCCCCTCTGAGCCCGAGGTTTGGGCCGCCCATATTGCCGTCGTCGAAGGCGAAGAGACCGCACCGATGCAGGTCGAAACCGACCGGGCCCGCTTCATCGGGCGGGGCCAGACGCTGGCCCACCCCGCCATGGCCGATGCGCCCCTGTCTGGCACCACCGGCACCGTGCTCGACCCGATCTTCGCCATCCGCCGCCGCGTGCTGGTGCCGCCGGGCGGGCGTGTGCGCGTGGCCTTCTGGACGATGGTCGCCGACAGCCCGACCGCGCTTCTTGACATGGTCGACCGCCACCGCGACCCGTCCGCCTTTGGCCGCGCCATCACGCTGGCCTGGACACAGGCGCAGGTTCAACTGCGCCACCTTGGTATTTCCAATGCCGAAGCCGCCGATCTGCAAACGCTGGCCGGATTCCTGTTGCGCGCCGATCCCCGCCTGCGCAGCCGGTCTTCGCGCATTATCGCGGGGGCGGGTCCGCAATCCGGGCTCTGGTCCTTTGGCATATCGGGCGATCTGCCCATCGTGCTGATGCTGATCGACGATGCCGCCGATCTGGCGCAGGTGCATCAGATCCTTGCCGCGCATGAATACTGGCGCGCGCGTCAGTTGACGGTGGATCTGGTGGTGCTCAATGACCGTTCCTCCTCTTATGTGCAGGATCTTCAGAACGGGATCGAGGCGGCCGTCCGCATGGCGCAAAGCAGGCCCCGCGCCGCCGGTTCGGCACAAGGTGCCGTCCACGCCCTGCGCACCGACCTCATCACGCCCGAGGCGCGGGCGCTCCTTCTGGCCGTGGCGCGGGTGGTGCTGGTGGCCAGCCGTGGCGATATCGGCCATCAGCTTGACAGCTTGCCCGTGCCGCAGCTTGCCCCGATCCCGCCGCGCGCCCTGCTGGCGGATGAGGGCGCGGATGACTCCATGCCCACGCTGGAATTCTTCAACGGCACCGGCGGCTTTGCTGCGAACGGTCGGGAATATGTCACCATTCTGAAGGGCGGCGCGACAACGCCCGCGCCTTGGATCAACGTGGTGGCCAACCCGTCCTTCGGCTTTATCCCCTCCGCCGAAGGCAGCGGCCCGGTCTGGGCGGAAAACAGCCGCGAGAACCAGCTGACCCCCTGGTCCAACGACCCGGTCACCGATGCGCCGGGCGAGGCGCTCTATCTGCGCGATCTCGACAGCGGCGCGCTCTGGACACCCACCGCCCTGCCAATGCGCGGGGGCGGCACCTACACCGCACGTCACGGCTTTGGCTATACCTGCTTTGACCATACCGCGCAGGGTATCGCAGCCCGAATGTTGCAGACCGTGCCCCTGCAGGACCCGCTCCGCATCACGCGCCTGACCCTGCACAACCGCACCAATCGCCCGCGCCGCCTGTCCGTCACCAGCTATGCCGAATGGGTGCTCGGCCCGTCACGCAGCGCCACCGCCCCCCACATCACCACCGAACGCGACCCGGAAACGGGCGCGCTCATGGCGCGCAACCCCTATGGCACGGCCTTTCCCGGCCGCG
>PNND01000138.1 GCA_013824045.1 Rhodobacter sp.
CGGGCGCGTTCGCGGACCGAGATATAGATCGCGCAGGCGATGAGGATGGAGACGCCAAGAAGCGTATAGCCATCGGGCAGGTCGCCGAAGAACCACCAGCCCACAATGACGGCCATGATCATTTCCGTATAGGCGAGGGGTGCGAGCAGCGACGCCTCGGCATGGTCATAGGCGCGGACGATGCAATAGTGGCCGACGGTGGCGATCAGGCCAATCAGGAACAGAAGGCCCCATTGGGTGGGGGTGGGTGTCTGCCAAGTGCCGATGATCAACGCGGTGGTCAGGACGGTGCCGATCAGGCTGGTGTGGAAGGTGGTGACCATCGCCGGGGCGCGGCCTGCGATGCGACGGGTCATGGCGAAGTAGCAGGCGAGCGCGGCCCCTGCCCCGAGGGCGTAAAAGGTGCCGGGGTTCACCTCGGCCATGCCGGGGCGGATGATGATGAGCGTGCCGATGAAGCCCACGCAGACCGCGGCCCAGCGGCGGGGGCCGACTTTCTCGCCCAGCACGAAGGGGGAGATCGCGGTCAGGATCAGCGGCTGGACGAAGAAAATCGCGAGCGCATCCGCGATGGGCAGGTATTTGAGCGCCGTGAAGAACAGGAAGGTGGCCGCGATCAAGAGGGCGGCGCGCAGGGTGTGATACCAGGGCTGGTCGGGCCGGATGGCGGCGGGGCCGCCGTGTTTGAGCACGAAGGGCAGGGTCAGGAGCGCGCCAAAGGCCATGCGGGCCCAGACGATCTGCATGATCGGCATGCCTTGCTGACCGAGGAATTTCGCCACCACGTCGAGAAAGGGCAGAAGCATCATCGCCGTGAGCATCAGGGCGACGCCGATCAGCGGACGGGGGCGGCTTTGGGGCGGCGGGTGCATGGGGGGCCTGAACGCTGGGTCAGGGTTTGGTATCGGGGGCGGGCGGGGAAGCCAAGGGGGTGTGACGCAGCCAGTCGGCCACGAAGCGGGCGGGCGAGCCTTGGCGGAGCGGGCGTTCGGACCAGAGCCGCAGGCCGCGCGGCAGGGTGACGCGCTGCGGGAAGGGCGCGACGAGGCGGCCATCGGCGAGGTGGCGTTCAACCAGCGCCTGATGGCCGATCAGGATGCCCGCACCGTTGACCGTTTCCTCGACCGCCAGGGCGTAGAGCGAAAAGACCGGGCCGCTGGGCGGGATGGGCGGTTCGGGGAGCCTGGCACACCAGAGCGGCCAGTCGTTCTGCCATGTGGCATCCGACAGGCAGGGGTGGCGCGCGATGTCGGCGGGGGTTCGCAACGTGGCGGCAAGGGCGGGGGCGCAGACGGGAAAGATCACGTCGGGGGCGATGCGGCCTTGGTTGTCATCCGAGAAGAACAGCGACAGGTCATAGGGGCTGCGCTTGAGGTTGGGCGGGGATTCCAGCGCGGTGATGGAGATGCGGATATCGGGCGCGGCGGCGCGCAAGGCGGGCAGGCGGGGCGAGAGCCAAAGCTGGGCGATGGCGGGGAGCGTGGCGATATGCACGGTGCGGGGGGCTGCGGCGGCGCGCAGGTCGCCTGTGGCGGTGCCCAGCGCATCAAAGGCCGTCGTGAGGGCGGGCAAGGCGCCCTGCCCTAGTGCGGTGAGGCGCACGCCGCGCGGGGTGCGGTCGAAAAGGGCCGCGCCGAGGGTGGATTCCAGTTGCTTGACATGCGCGGTGATGGCCCCCGGCGTGACGCCCAGTTCCAGCGCCGCCGGGGCAAAGCCGCCCAGACGTGCCGCCGCCTCGAACGCGCGAAGGGCGGTGAGGGGCAGGTCTTTCGGGCGGGGCGGGGCGACGGGCATGATGAGCCTTAGATTTTCTGACCCTAGGTTTTCGGATTTCTGATTTGCGGGCAAGGGGGGTTGGGTGCTGTGATCGGGGAAAGATCACAACGGAGAACCTGAGATGACCAAGCTTTCCCGCCGCGCCTGGGTGCCCGATGCCTGCGAGGACCTGATCCTGCGCCTTGCCGGGGAGACGGCGGCGGGGACAGACGCGACGGTGGAGGCGCGGGTTGAGGCGCTGATCGCGCAGAATCTGGAGATCCATGATCGAGAGTGTTTCAACCTGAACCCGGCGACCAATGTGATGAACCCGCGCGCCGAGGCCGCGCTGTCGCGGGGGTTGGGGTCGCGCCCGTCGCTGGGCTATCCGGGTGACAAATATGAGATGGGGCTGGAGGCGATCGAAGAGATCGAGGTGATCGCGGCGGAACTTGCTGCGGAGGTGTTCGGCGCGTCCTATGCCGAGATCCGCTGTGCATCCGGTGCGATGGCGAACCTGTATGGCTTCATGGCGCTGGCGCAGCCGGGCGATGCGATCATCGCGCCGCCGCCTGCGGTGGGCGGGCATGTGACGCATCACAAGGCGGGCTGCGCGGGGCTTTACGGGTTGGTGACACATGACGCGCCGGTGAATGCGGATGGCTATACGGTGGACCTTGACGCGCTGCGCGAGATGGCGCTGCGGGTGCGGCCCAAGGTCATTACCATCGGGGGCAGTCTGAACCTGTTTGCCCATCCGGTGCGGGCGATCCGGGCGATTGCGGATGAGGTGGGGGCATGGGTTCTGTTTGATGCGGCGCATCAATGCGGGATCATCGCCGGGGGGGCATGGGCGAACCCCTTGGACGAGGGCGCGCATCTGATGACGATGAGCACCTACAAATCGTTGGGCGGGCCTGCGGGCGGGTTGATCGTGACGCGGGAGGCGGGGATTGCCGAACGGCTGGATCACATCGCCTATCCGGGGATGACGGCGAATTTCGATGCAGGGAAATCGGCGGCGCTGGCGATCACGCTCTTGGACTGGCGGGCGCATGGGCGGTCCTATGCGGCGGCGATGGTGGAGGTGTCACAGGCGTTGGCGCGGGAATTGGCCGCGCTGGGCCTGCCGATCTTTGCCGCCGGGCGGGGGATGACGACGAGCCATCAATTCGCGGTGGAGGCGGCGGGGTTCGGGGGCGGTCAGGCGGCGAGCAAGACCTTGCGGAAGGCGGGTTTCCTCGCCTGTGGGATCGGATTGCCGATTGCGGCGGTGGAGGGAGATCTGAACGGGCTGCGGATCGGGACGCCGGAATTGGTGCGGCGGGGGGTGACGGTGGCGGATACGCCCGCGCTGGCCGCGTTGATTGCCGAGGGGCTTCGGGGGAACGATCCGGGGGCGGTGGCGGCGCGGGTGCGCGAGATGCGGGCGCGATTTACCGGGGTGCATTTCATTCGCGCGTGAGGGCGGCGAGAAGGGTGTCGAGCGCGGCGCTGTCGGGCGATTGCGCCAAGGCCGCGCCATGCGCCCAGTCAATCAGGATATCGCGCCAGAGGCGGG
>PNND01000281.1 GCA_013824045.1 Rhodobacter sp.
TGCAGGCCGGACGGCCGTAGGCAGTTTCAACGGGTCTTTTGCCAATACCCCGGCGCATGACCTTGGCGCCGCGGTGATCGAGGCCGTCGTGGCCCGCGCGGGCATCGACAAGGCCGAAGTGGAGGAGACGATCCTCGGTCAGGTGCTGACCGCCGGTCAGGGCCAGAACCCCGCCCGTCAGGCGCATATCAAGGCGGGTTTGCCGAAAGAGGCCAGCGCATGGTCGCTCAATCAGGTGTGCGGGTCGGGCCTGCGCGCGGTGGCGCTGGGCGCGCAGCATGTGCAACTGGGCGATGCGCGGATCGTGGTTGCGGGTGGGCAGGAAAACATGTCGCTGTCGCCCCATGTCGCGCATCTGCGCGCTGGCACCAAGATGGGCGACATGAAGTTCATCGATTCGATGATCAAGGATGGGTTGTGGGATGCCTTCAACGGCTATCACATGGGCCAGACCGCAGAAAACGTCGCCAATCAGTGGCAGATTTCCCGCGACATGCAGGATGAATTCGCGCTGGGCAGCCAGAACAAGGCTGAGGCTGCGCAAAAGGCTGGCAAGTTCAAGGATGAGATCATCCCCTTCCTGATTTCCACCCGCAAGGGCGACATCACGGTGGATGCCGATGAATATATCCGCGCGGGCGCGACGCTCGAATCGATGCAGAAGCTGAAACCCGCCTTCACCAAGGAAGGCTCTGTCACCGCAGGCAACGCCTCGGGCCTGAACGATGGCGCGGCGGCGGTTGTGCTGATGTCAGCGGATGAAGCCGCGCGCCGGGGGCTGACGCCGCTCGCGCGCATCGCATCCTACGCCACGGCGGGGCTTGATCCGTCGATCATGGGCGTGGGGCCGATCCATGCCAGCCGCAAGGCGCTGGAAAAAGCCGGCTGGAAGGTCGGCGATCTGGATCTGGTCGAGGCGAATGAGGCTTTTGCCGCACAGGCCTGTGCGGTGAACAAGGATATGGGCTGGGACCCGTCCATCGTGAACGTGAACGGCGGCGCCATCGCCATCGGCCACCCGATCGGCGCATCCGGAGCGCGCATCTTGAACACGCTGCTGTTCGAAATGGCGCGGCGCGATGCCAAGCGCGGCCTCGCCACGCTCTGCATCGGGGGCGGCATGGGTGTCGCCATGTGTCTGGAACGCGCCTGACACCTGTTTTTCTGCGACAACAATGCCGCAGGTGCGAAAGAGGCGCGCAACATTGTTGCGCGTCTTCGTTCATTTCGGTAACACCATTTCAAGAGCGTCTGAATTCAGGAGGAGGGACGAATGGCACGAGTGGCTTTGGTAACAGGGGGATCGCGCGGAATCGGTGCCGCGATTTCGGTGGCGTTGCAGGCGGCGGGCTACAAGGTGGCCGCGAATTACGCCGGCAATGACGAGGCGGCCGCCGCCTTCACCAAGGAAACCGGCATTCCCACCTTCAAATGGTCGGTCGCGGATTATGATGCCTGCGTGGCGGGCATTGCCAAGGTCGAGGCCGAGGTCGGCCCGGTGGACGTTCTCGTGAACAACGCGGGCATCACCCGCGACGCCATGTTCCACAAGATGACCCCGCAGCAGTGGAAAGAGGTGATGGACACCAACCTGACGGGTCTGTTCAACATGACCCATCCGGTCTGGACCGGCATGCGCGACCGCAAGTTCGGCCGGGTGATCAACATCTCGTCGATCAATGGGCAGAAGGGGCAGGCCGGGCAGGCCAACTATTCCGCCGCCAAGGCGGGCGACCTGGGCTTCACCAAGGCGCTGGCACAAGAAGGCGCGCGGGCAGGGATCACCGTCAACGCGATCTGCCCCGGCTATATCGCGACCGAAATGGTGAAGGCGATCGATGAAAAGGTGCTGAACGAACGCATCATCCCGCAGATTCCCGTGGGCCGTCTGGGTGAGCCGTCCGAGATTGCGCGCACGGTGGTGTTCCTCGCATCGGATGATGCGGGCTTCATCACCGGATCGACGATTTCCGCCAATGGTGGGCAGTTCGTCGTCTGATCTTCCAATAACCGGTTGGGAAAGGCCCGCGCTTCACGCGCGGGCCTTTTGCTTTTCCAACGGCGCGGCTAGAAGGCACAAAAATCTTCAGAAGATTTTTGCCAAGTTCCTTTTGAAGGAATTTGCTGGGGGGCAGAAATGACACGGTCACGCGCAACGGCCATCGGCTTTACCGCCGTCCTGATGTGGGCGCTGCTGGCGCTGTTCACCATCGGATCCGCCCCGGTGCCGCCCTTCCTGCTGAACGCACTGACCTTCGGCATCGGCGGCACGCTGGGCCTGATCTGGACGCTCCGTAACGGGATCGGTCGGCTGCGCGGCATCTCATGGCGGGTTTATGCTTTTGGCATCATTGGTCTGTTTGGCTATCACGCGCTCTACTTCACCGCCTTCCGCATCGCGCCTTCGGCGGAGACGGGCCTCATGGCCTATCTCTGGCCGCTCTTCATCGTGCTTTTCGCCAGCTTCCTGCCGGGTGAGCGGTTGCGCCCCATGGTCATCCTCGGCGCGCTGATCGCCTTTGCCGGGGCCGCGCTGATCGTGCTGGGGCGCGAGGCAGACGGTGCAGCCACGCCGCTGGGCCTATTCCTCGGCTTTCTCTGCGCCATCACCTGGGCGGGCTATTCCACCCTGTCGCGGCGGCTGGGCGATGTGCCTACGGAAAGTGTCACGATCTATTGCCTTGGCACCGCGCTCTTGTCGGCGCTGGTCCATCCGCTGGTCGAGGAAACGGTCTGGCCGCAGGATATGCTGGGGTGGCTGGCCGTGCTGGCTTTGGGCATCGGCCCGGTGGGCGCTGCCTTCTTCACTTGGGATATCGGCATGAAGAAAGGCGACATCCAACTGCTGGGCGTCGCGTCCTATGCCGCACCGCTTTTGTCCACGCTGGCGCTGATCGTAGCTGGTACCGCCACGGCGTCATGGGCAATCCTTGTCGCTGCGGTGCTGATCACCGCAGGTGCAGCGCTGGCAGCCCGTGCGGGCACAGAAGCCGGCACGGGCACCAGCGCCAAAAGCTGACGCCTCAGCCCTGCTGAAGGCGCGTCATTTCCTCTTTCAGCTTCAGTTTCTGCTTCTTCAGCGTGGCAATCGTCATGGCATCCGCGCCGGGACTCCGCTGCTCACGCTCGACCGTTTCAGAGAGGTGCTCATGCTTGCGGCGCAGTTCCTGCAGATGCGAAGCGATGGTCATATTCGTCCTCCTCAT
>PNND01000062.1 GCA_013824045.1 Rhodobacter sp.
CGGTCCATCGCGGGGCGGCGGGTGACATCCTGACCGAGCAGGGTGATGCGGCCCGTGTCGGGCATGATGTTGCCGGTGATCAGGTTGAAGAGGGTAGATTTGCCCGCCCCGTTCGGCCCGATGATACCCAAGGCCTGCCCGCGCGGCACGGAAAAGGAGACGGCATCGGTCACCTTGAGGGCGCCGAAGCTTTTGGACACGTCGTTGAGGTCGAGGATGGTCATGCACCGCTCCGGTAGGTGTCCCCGGCCCTGACGCGGGCCGGGGCAGGGGATCAGGCCAGCGCCTCCATCACGCCGCCGGTGGGGATGTTCGGCGCGGTCTGGTTGTCGACCACGACCAGCGCGAAGCTGCCGTCGGCATTGCGCCGCCACTGGCCGCCCACCAGTTGCGTCTTGCACACGTTGGTGGCGGCAAAGGGCGGCAGGCCCGCGCCATCCCATGCGATCTTGCCCACCATCGTATCCATGTTGGTGGCGGCAATGGCCGCAGCCACGCCTTCGGCATCGGTCACATCATCGACGCGGCCCATGACGTTGGTCGCCACCTCGAACAGCGAATGGATGAAGCCGATGGGCTGCGTCCACGGGCGCCCGGTCTGAGCGGTGAAATCGGCCGCAAGGTCCGCCGCCGAGATGCCGGTGAGCGAGGATTTGAAGGGATGGGTGTTGGACCACCACACTTCGGACGACAGGTTATGACCAGCTTCACCCAAGGCTTCCACCGATTGCGGGAACAGGATGGCCTTGGCGACGGTGATGATCTTGGGGTTGAAGCCCTGCTGGATCGCCTGATTGCGGAAGGTGGTGAAATCGGGCGGGATAACCACGCCGGTGACGATCTCGGCATTCGCGGCCTTGAAGGCGTTGATCTGGGCGCTGAAATCGTCGGTCAGGTTCTGGTAGCGGCCCGGATCGGTGAGGCTGTAGCCCGCCGCCGCGAAGCCGGGGCCGACGCCGACGTTCGGATCGCCCCATGCGTTGCCGTCACCGTCATTCGGGAACAGGCCGCCGACCATCTTGTTGGTCTCGATCTGGTTCCACATGTTCAGGAAGACGGCAATGACGTCTTCCAGCCCCCAGAAGTAGTGGAAGGCAAAATCGAAAGGCTTCCAGCTTGCCGGATCGCCGGGGTTGCCCTGCTGGCCGATGAACCACGGCTGCCACGGGGCCTTGGTCGAGATGACGGGCACGCCTTCGGCTTCGCAGGTGGTGGCGACGGGGTTGGTGTTTTCGGGGGTGGAGGCGACCAGCATCAGGTCGATCTCATCGGATACAATTAGTTCCTTGGCCACTTCCGCCGCGCGGTTGGGGTTGGACTGGCTATCCTTGACGATCACTTCGAAGTTCTTGCCGGCCTCGGTCGCGAGGAAGGCTTTGATGTTGTAGTCATCGCTTTCGGCAAAGCCTGCCAAGGGGCCTGATTGCGGGCTGACATAGCCCAGCTTGATCTTGGCACCCTGCGCGATGGCGGGGGCGGCGAGGCCGGATGCGGCCAGCGTCAGGCCGGTGGCGGCGGTGGAGTGCAGGAATTTCCGTCTGGTCAGCATGGTCGTCCTCCCTTGAACTTCAGTTCGTTATTGATTTCAGGTGGTTGGGCGGCGTCCTTCGAAGGCCGCCTGAAGCAGGTCGCGGATGTCATCGCGGGTGAAGGGGCGCGGGTTCCAATAAGCGTTCTTCAGCGCGATATCGGCCGCGCGGTCGAGATCGGGTTCGCGCAGCCCCAGATCGGCAAGGCGCAGAGGGGCGCCGATGCGGGTGGCGAAATCCCACAGCCCCGCGCCTGCGGGCGCGCCGAAGACATCCGAGATAGAGGTCAGCAGGTCGGGCACGGCCGCGGCGTTGAAGGCGGTGGTGTGGGGCAGCAGGACCGCATGGGTTTCCGAATGCGGCATCCCGAAAGACCCGCCCAGCACATGAGCCAGCTTGTGATGCAGCGCCATGCTGACTTGGCCCAGCGCGGTGGAACAGCACCAGGCTGCATAAAGCGCCTCGGCCCGCGCATCGCGGTTCTGGGGATCGGATTGCAGCACGGGCAGGGCGGTGTGGAAGGCGCGCATGGCATCGCGGCACATCGCCTCGATTACCGGGTTGCGGTCGGGGGCGTAGAAGGCCTCCATCGCATGGGCGATGGCGTTGAGCGCCGAGGTCATGGTCAGGGCGACGGGCAGGGTGAGTGTGAGGTCCACGTCGTAAACCACCACCTCGGGCCGGATGGCGGGATCGCGGCGGGTAGTTTTTTCGCCGCCTGCGGTTTCGCCGAGGATGTCCGTCATTTCCGACCCGGCATAGGTGGTGGGGATGACCACCTGATCGGTCCCAGTGCGGACAGCAATCGCCTTGCCAAGGCCGGTGGTAGAGCCTCCACCGAGGCTGACCACGCAGGTTGCGCCGCTGGCCTTGTAGGCGGCGACGGCGGTTTCGGTCACGTCGGTGGGCGTGTGCATCGCCGCCCCGGCAAAGACGCCTGCGGCAAGGGGGCCGAGTGTGGAGGCCAGCGCCTGCGCTTGATCCTCCTGATGCGGGGTAGACAGGATCAGCGCGCGGGAATGGCCCAAACGGGCGACCTCATCGGCAACCTGAGCGAGGGTGCCCACACCAAAGACGACGCGGGTGGTCATGCCGGGGAAGATGAAGGCGCGGGTCATCTGGGGGCCGCCAATCCGGGCGCGCGGCCCTTGGACAGATCTGCCAGCACAGAGGCGAGCATGGTGCGTTCCGCGGCGCTTACCTCATGCCCGCGACCGGGGAAGAGGTCGGCGCGCAGGGCGGCGCCTTGGGTGCCGAGGTCGGACACCGCCTCGGCAAAGGCCGATACGGGAATCCACGGATCGGCATCGCCGCCCGTGAGATAGACTGGCAGGCCGCGCGGCAGGGCGCGGGGGCGGATGTCGCTGGCGGTGCCGACGCGGCATCCGGTGAAGGCCATCACCGCATCGGGCATGTCCTGCCCGGCGCAGGCCAGTTCTAGCGACAGGCATGCCCCCTGCGAGAAACCTGCCAGCAAAACCGGCGCGGCGCTGGCCGCGCGCACCGCGGCGATCGCCTCGCGCAGATGTGCGAGAGAGGCGGCCAGCGCGGCCCGTGTCTCGGGCGTCAACGGATCGATGGCGCGGGCGGTGTACCAGACGCCTCCCTCGGCGCGGGGC
>PNND01000386.1 GCA_013824045.1 Rhodobacter sp.
CCTCGGCCTTGGCGCGGTCCGTCTCGGCCAGATCCAGTTCGATCACCTTGCCCTGCCGCACGCCGTTCACCCCGGCAAATCCCATCGTGCCCAGCGCGTGGCGCACCGCCTCGCCCTGCGGGTCCAGAACGCCGGTCTTCAGCATGACGGTCACGCGCGCTTTCATATCGTCCCCCGGGGCAGAAATATCTGGGCCCGTCCTAGCGCCCCGCCCCGTCCGGGGCAAGGCACCAGATCGATGCAATCAGTTGATCCCGCATCAATTGATCAAAGTGGGCTTGGGCTTGTGCGTCACATTCGATGGCAACACACCCAAGCGCCGCGCCAGTTCCGTATAGACATCCGCCATCGGACCCGGCTCGCGCACCAACCCCTCGCGCTCCATCGCCTCGGATGCCGTGCGCACATCCCACAACCGGCAGGAATCGGGGCTGATCTCATCAGCCACGATCAGGCGCATGTAATCGCCCTCCCAGACCCGGCCCACTTCCAGCCGGAAATCCGCCAGCCGGATGCCCACGCCCATCATCACGCCCGACAGGAAATCGTTCACCCGCAGCGCCAGCGCCACCATGTCATCCAGATCCTGCTGGCTGGCCCAGTTGAAGGCGATGATATGCTCCTCACTCACCATCGGCGTGCCAAGCCGTTCGTCCTTGTAGTAATACTCGACAATCGGGCGCGGCAGCGGCGTGCCTTCGGGAATGCCCAGCCGCTCGGACAGCGCGCCTGCGGCAAAGTTCCGCACGACCACCTCCAGCGGAATGATTTCCGCCATCCGCACCAGTTGTTCACGCATGTTCAGACGGCGGATGAAATGCGTGGGCACCCCGATGGAATTCAGCCCGGTCATAAAGAATTCCGACAGGCGGTTGTTCAGCACGCCCTTGCCCTCGACAGCGGCAGGCGACGGGATGGCTGCAGTCGGCGCGCTGTCATCCTTGAAATACTGGATCAGAGTGCCCGGCTCCGGCCCTTCATACAGGATCTTCGCCTTGCCCTCGTAAACCTTCTTGCGCCGCGCCATGAATTCTCCGCCGGAAATGCCGATGGCGGGGTGACCCCATGGTTCCCCGCCCGCTTCACGCGGCTATAAGCCAAGCCGCCCCTCCCCGCAAGCGGACCCACGGCGGCGGCAGCCGGATCAGCCTATGGCAAACCACCCCCGCCCCCTTGCAGCGCGGGCAGGCTGCGGGCATATGAAGGGGCAAGCAACTCAGGATCAAGGGGCCCCACATGTCCACCTTCGACGACCGCGAACGCGCATTCGAATCCAAATTCGCCCATGACGCCGACATGCAGTTCCGCGCCGAAGCGCGGCGGAACAAGCTGGTCGGTCTCTGGGCCGCGGGGCTGCTGGGCAAGTCCGATGCCGCCGCCGCCGAATACGCCATGAGCGTCGTCTCCGCCGATTTCGAAGAGGCCGGGATCGAGGACGTGGTCCGCAAGGTCGCCGCCGATCTGGCAGGCCACGCCAGCGCCGATGACGTGCGCGCCAAGATGACCGAACTGCTGCCCGTCGCCAAAGCGCAGCTGATGTCGGAACTCTGACGCCGGTCTCGACCCCTTTCCATCGGCACCCGGCACGGTGCCGATGGCATTCCTTCGATCCGATCCTGCGGTTCTCCTCAAGATCATCATGCGGAATATCGAATTGCCTCACCCCTGCCCCGCATGGCAGACCGGGGCAAAGCGGGCGCCCCAAACCGGGTGACCGTCCCGAACCCCAAAGAGGTATCCCTTCATGGCCGACGCGCTGACCGAGCTTCTTTCCACCCGTGACTGGCTGCTGGCCGATGGGGCAACGGGGACCAACCTGTTCAACATGGGGCTCTCTTCGGGTGAGCCGCCGGAATTCTGGAACGTCGATCAGCCCGACAATATCCGGAAACTCTATCGCGGCGCGGTCGAGGCGGGGTCAGACATCTTCCTGACCAACACCTTCGGCGGCAATGCCTCGCGCCTCAAGCTGCACAATGCCCAAGGCCGCGTGCGGGAATTGAACCGCATCGGCGTCGAACTCGGGCGCGAGATTGCCGATGCCTCGGGCCGCAAGGTGGTGGTGGCCGGCTCTGTCGGGCCGACGGGCGAAATCTTTGAACCCATGGGCACGCTGACGCACAGCAGCGCGGTCGAGATGTTCCATGAACAGATGGAAGGCATGAAAGAGGGCGGCGTCGATGTCCTCTGGATCGAAACCATCTCCGCCCCCGAAGAATACCGCGCGGCGGCCGAGGCCGCGAAACTCGCAGGCCTGCCCTGGTGTGGCACCATGAGCTTTGACACCGCCGGTCGCACCATGATGGGCACGACCTCGGCTTCGCTGGCCGAACTGGTGGAAAAACTCCCCAACCCGCCCCTCGCCTTTGGCGCGAATTGCGGCGTGGGCGCCTCCGATCTGATGCGCACCGTGCTGGGCTTCGCCTCTACCGGCACGGAACGCCCGATCATCGCCAAGGGCAACGCCGGCATCCCGAAATACCATGACGGGCATATCCACTATGACGGCACGCCCGAACTGATGGCCGAATACGCGATCCTTGCCCGCGATGCCGGCGTGCGGATCATCGGTGGCTGCTGCGGCACCATGCCCGAACATCTGCGCGCCATGCGCGCCGCGTTGGAAAACACCCCGCGCGGCCCGCATCCGACACTGGACCTGATTTCGGAAAAGCTGGGCGGCTTCTCCTCCACCTCCGATGGCACGGGCGATGATGCGGGCGCCCCCCGCCGCGAACGCCGCGGCGGCCGTCGCGGCTGACAACATAGGCGGGGGGTGCAACCGCACCCCCCCCTTTGCCCCCCTGACAGCCCTTGCACCCTGCCCCCGCCCCGCATAAGAAGCGCGCGGAAATCGGGCCTTGCGGGGGAAACCATGCCGCTTCTCGTGATGAAATTCGGCGGCACTTCGGTGGCCGACCTCGCGCGCATCGAAAACGCCGCGAAGAAGGTCGAGAAAGAGGTCGCCCGCGGCTATGACGTCATCGTCATCGTCAGCGCCATGTCGGGCGAAACCAACCGTCTGGTGGGTTACGTCGAAGGCACGTCCAAACTCTATGACGCCCGCGAATATGATGCGGTGGTCGCCTCCGGCGAAAACGTCACCGCCGGCCTGATGGCCCTGCG
>PNND01000078.1 GCA_013824045.1 Rhodobacter sp.
TTCCTCGGCAATCGGGATCTGGAACACCCCGAAACTCGCGCGGATGGCAAAGCCCAGCATCAGAATGAAACACCCCGCAACCAGAACCGGGGTGATGAGGGGGGCCTTGGTTGTCATGCGGGATCACCTTGAATGATCCCCAATCTTCTCCGCCCGCCACCCCGCAAGGTCAAATGCAGATTTGTGATGCTGACAATTCCCCCCACTGCTCACGCCCTGCCCTCGCCATTTCACCTTGGCCCAAATACCCAAATCCAACCCCTCGCACCCAAAGCGACGCCAAAAGCAAACTCCGCACCGGCGCACAGAAAATCACCAAACGGCTCCAAATCTCTCCGATTTTGTATGCACGCCCGTCTGCACTGGCGTGCTGCACCAACGGCTGCACAGCCCGCACGGCCTTTCCCTCTGTCAATCAACGCCTTGACCCGCTAGCACTGTCGTCAGGCAGTAAAAAACGGGGCGCGTATGTCTGCATCGGATTGGTGGAAAGGTGCTGTCACCTATCAGGTCTATCCCCGCTCCTTTCAGGACAGCAACGGCGACGGGATCGGCGATATTCAGGGCATCACCCGCCGCCTGCCCTACATCGCCGACCTGGGCGTCGATGCGATCTGGCTGTCGCCCGTCTTCACCTCGCCCATGCTCGACATGGGCTATGATGTCTCCGATTATACCGACATCGACCCCACCTTCGGCACCCTCGCTGACTTTGCGCAACTCATTGAAAAAGCGCATGAACTTGGCCTGAAGGTGATCGTGGATCAGGTGCTGTCGCATTGCTCCGACCAGCACCCTTTCTTCCGGGAAAGCCGCGCCGACCGCACCAATCCAAAGGCCGATTGGTTCGTCTGGGCCGATCCAAAACCTGACGGATCGCCGCCCAGCAACTGGCTCTCGGTCTTCGGCGGCAGCGCCTGGGCTTGGGACGCACGGCGCAAGCAATACTACCTTCACAACTTCCTGACCCAGCAACCCGATTTCAACTTTCACAACCCTGACGTGCAGGATTGGCACCTCGCAAACATGCGCTTCTGGCTGGAACGCGGGGTGGACGGGGTCCGACTGGATACCGTGAATTACTTCTTCCACGATCCCCTCCTGCGCGACAATCCCCCCGATCACCGGGAAAAAACCACAGCAGAAGCAAACCCTTACGGGATGCAGTATCACCTCTACGACAAGAACCGCCCGGAAAATCTGGCCTGGATCGAACGCATCCGCGCCCTGCTGGACGCATTTCCCAACCGCACCTCCGTCGGCGAAATGGGCGAAAGCCACCACGCCATCCAGATGATGGGCGAATACACCGCCCCCGGCCGCCTGCATCAGTGCTACAGCTTCGAGATGATGGGCTACGACTACACGCCCGAATTTTTCCGCAGCCGGATCAAGGACTTCTTCGATGGCGCTCCGGATGGCTGGCCGATGTGGGCCTTCTCCAACCACGATGTCCCCCGACACGCCACCCGCTGGGCCAAGGACGGCATCACGCAGGATGCCCTTGCCAAACAGGCCGCCGCGCTGATCCTGTCCTTTGAAGGCTCCATCTGCCTCTGGCAGGCCGAGGAGTTGGGTCAGACCGACACCACCCTCTCCTTCGACGAACTCACCGATCCCCAAGGCATCGCCTTCTGGCCCGAACCCGTCGGCCGCGACAACACTCGCACCCCGATGGTCTGGGACAGCATTCCCAATGGTGGTTTTACAACGGCCAAACCCTGGCTTCCGGTCAAGGCCCCGCAACTTGCCAGAAACGTCGCAGGGCAAGACCAAGACCCTGATTCCGTTCTGAATTTCTACCGCCAGATGCTGCGCTTCCGCCGCGAAATGCTGGCTTTGCGCAGCGGTAAGACCCGCTTCCTCGACCTGCCGGATCCAGTGCTGGGCTTCATGCGTGGCGACGGCATGGCATGCCTGTTCAACCTATCCCCCGCGCCCGTCATCGTGAAGATCGCGGGGCTGACGGATCTGATCGGCCCCTCGCTCGATGCGAACCTCGCTGGTGAAACCCTCACCCTCGGCCCCAATGGCGTGGCTTTTGCAATCACGTCAGGGCCGCTCTGAAAGGTCAGAGCGGCTCCCAATGCACCCCGGCGGCAGGGATGGTGACACCATCCCACTCCACCGCAAACGGGTTGTAGTTGAACCAGAAGCGGTGCGTTTCACTGTCGCGCCGCCGCAACCCTTCGGGCAGCACCTCGACCCCGATCCCCTGCGCCCTGCACAGTGCAACCAGCATCCGGTCCAGCACGGCATCCTCTGGCCAGCCCGCCAGATAATGGATGCCGCCTGCGCGCAGCAGAGCGGGCCAGCCATCTGTGGCACGCTCCACCACCTCGGCACTGCCTTCGATCTTTTCCCGCCAATGCAACAGGTTACCCCCGGCCTCCAGCGGCACGGGCACATCGGGCGGCAGGCTTTCCACCCGCGCCACCACGGCATCCAGCCCCGGCAGATTGGGCGGCAGCGGGACAGGGGTAGCAAATTCCACCGTCTTGGCATTGCTGCGCGGCCCGATCAGGGAAGCCCCGTCAAAGCCCTTGAGAGCGGTCAGGAACGGCGCGGACAAGGTCGCCACGCCGGGCGCCAGCACCAGTTTGTAACCCGTCAGGTCCGCCACATCCGGCGGCAGGATGTCCACATTCAGCCCCAGCCGCCGCAAGCCGCGATAGAAGGCAAAGGCCAGCCGGAAGTAATCGAAATCCCGCCCCTGCGGCTGTGTTTGCCAGGCCCAGGCGCTGGCATAATCGAACACCAGCGCCACATCCGCCCGCGCCGTGCCGACATCCGGCATGGCCGCAAGTTCGGCAGCCACTTTCCCAGCCTCCTCAAAGGCTTGCGCGGGCGCACTGTCGGGCCGCAACAGCCCGGCATGCATCTGCTCTTGCGCGAAGGGTGCCTGCCGCCAGCGGAAATAGCACACCGCCTCGGCCCCATGGGCAAAGGCCTCCCACGCCCAGAGCCGCGCCATCCCGGGCAGCGGATCGGCATTCCAAGGGGCCCAGTTCACCGGGCCGGGTTGCTGTTCCATGATCCACCACCGCCCGCGTCCCACGGCGCGGTAGAGGTCATGATGAAAGGCCTGAAAGTCCGGATCGCCCTGCCGGACAAACC
>PNND01000410.1 GCA_013824045.1 Rhodobacter sp.
TGACTATGCGCTGGTGTTGGGATCGAAGTCGTTCATTCCCGGCTTTGAAGAGCAGCTGGTCGGCGCCAAGGTGGGCGACGAGGTGGCTGTCAATGTGAGCTTCCCCACGGAATATGGTGCCAAGCATCTGGCCGGGAAAGCCGCAGTGTTTGCCTGCACCATCAAGGCGGTGAAAGAAGCCAAGCCCGCCGAAGTGGATGACGAGCTGGCCAAGAAGTACGGGGCCGAGGATCTGGCCGCGCTGAAGGGGCAGATTTCCGAGCGTTTGGAAGCGGAATACAAGGGTGCTTCTCGCGCCGTGCTGAAGCGGGCGCTGCTGGATCAGCTGGATGCGATGGTGAAGTTCGATCTGCCGGCACGTCTGGTGGAAGCCGAGGCGTCGCAGATCGCGCATCAGCTGTGGCATGAAGAGCATCCGGAAGAGCATGGCCATAACCACGGCTCCATCGATCCGACGGATGAGCACAAGGCGCTGGCCGAGCGCCGGGTGCGTCTGGGCCTCGTGCTGGCCGAAGTCGGGCGCAAGGCCGAAGTGACGGTGACGGATGCGGAAATGACGCAGGCCGTTCTGGCACAGGCCCGGAACTATCCGGGGCAGGAGCGCGCCTATTTCGAGTTCGTGCAGAAGAACCAGCAGGTGCAGCAGCAGCTGCGCGCGCCGATCTTTGAGGACAAAGTTGTCGATCACATCATGGCGGGTGCCAAGGTGACCGAGAAAGAAGTCAGCAAGGACGAGCTTCAGAAGGCCATCGAGGCGCTGGACGAGATGTAAGTCGAACTGCCCCTGCGCGGGCGGGATTTCGGGGCCGGAGGCGATGCCTTCGGCCCCTTTTTCATGCGTGGGTCTGGCGGGATTCGCGCCAGAGGATGTAAAGTCCTGCGCCGGTGATGATGGCGATGCCGATCCAGTCGGTCAGCACAGGCCAGTCGCGCCAGAAGATCCAGCCAAAGATCACCGACCAGATGAGGCCGGTGTATTCAAAGGGCGTGACGACCGAGGATTCGGCCACGCGATAGGCTTGCGTCAGCAGGGTGAGGCCAATAGCGGCGATGACGCCGCAGGCCATCATCAGCATCAGATCAAAGGCAGTGGGCATGGCCCAGCCGCGCAGGAGGAAGGCCAGCGACGGGTGGGCGTCGCTTTCCCAAGCGCCGGAGCCGAGGACCGCCGACATGGCGATGGCGGCCACCAGAAAGACGCCATTGCCCCAGAAGGCCAGTGCCGGGGCGGTTTCGCTACTGCCAAGGCGGCGGGCAGAGATCATGGAAATGGCATAGGTGAGGCCTGCGATCACGGGCAGGAGGGCGGCCCAATCAAACAGGTCGCCGCCCGGGCGGACCATGATCAGGACGCCTGCAAAGCCCGCGAACAACGCGACCCAGCGGCGGGGGCCGACGGTTTCCTTTAGGATGACGACCGAGAGGATGGTGATGAACAGCGGGGCAGAGAAATAGAGCGCGACGGTGGTGGCCATCGGCAGGGCGGCGAGGGCGAGGTAATAGGAGGTGTAGGCCAGAAACATCACCCCGCCGCGCAGGATCATGGCGCGGGTGTTTGGGGTGAAGAGGGTGCCCAGGCCACCATCACGGTGGACCAGCAGCAGCAAGAGCGGCAGCGCGGTGAGCGAGCGGAGCACCATGGCCTGATGCAGGGGATAGGCACCGGAAAGGAGTTTGAGGATCAGGTCCTGAACAGAGAAGACCGCAATGCCCGCGACCAGCAGGGCGACGCCACGGGCGCTGTCGCGGGGCAGGGCGGTTGTGGGGGTCATGGCGGGCTCCAGCGTCGTCTGTGGTCAGCCTAGGATGCGTTCGTGGCAAGTGCCGATGCGCGCCCGACATTGGTATGTCGCCTATGGTGCGCCAGGCTGGGTGGTACGCGCGGGTATGGGTCTTCCAGAGCCCTGACCAAGAAGACCTGACCAAAAAGAAAGGCCGCGCCGGTTGCCAGGCGCGGCCTTTGATCCTTGTCCCGAAGGAAACGCTTACGCGTCTTCGGTCGCTGCGCCGCCCATGTCGTCGAACAGTTCGGCGATTTCGAAATCGGCAGCGGCTTCGGCCTCGGCGGCGAGTTCCTGGATGGACTTGCCTGCGGCCTGCAGTTCGGCTTCTTCCGGCGAACGCGCGACGTTCAGGGTGATGCGGACCGACACTTCGGGGTGCAGCACGACGGAGACCGAGTGCAGACCCAGATCCTTGATCGGGCGATCCAGCACGACCTGGGCGCGGTTCACGGTGAACCCGGCCTCGGTCGCGGCTTCGGCTGCGTCGCGGGTGGTGACAGAGCCGTAAAGCGCGCCGGCGTCAGACGCCGAACGAATCACCACGAAGGTCTGGCCATCAAGCTTGGCGCCGACGACTTCGGCCTCTTTCTTCGTTTCAAGGTTTTGCAGTTCAAGCTGCGCCTTCTTGACTTCGAAAGACTTGATGTTGGCCTCATTGGCGCGGAGCGCTTTGCCCTGCGGCAGGAGGAAGTTGCGGGCGTAGCCGTCCTTGACGTTGACGACTTCACCCATTTGGCCAAGCTTGGCCACGCGCTGAAGGAGGATGACTTGCATATCTGTCTTCCTTATTTCACGGCGTAGGGCAGCAGGGCGAGGAAGCGGGCGCGCTTGATGGCTTGCGCCAGTTCACGCTGCTTCTTGGCCGAGACTGCGGTGATGCGCGACGGAACGATCTTGCCGCGCTCGGAGACGTAGCGCTGCAGAAGGCGGACGTCCTTGTAATCGATCGCAGGCGCGTTGTCGCCCGAGAAGGGGCAGACCTTGCGGCGGCGGAAAAACGGTTTGTTTGCCATGGTTTATGGTCCTTTCCTAAGCCGAGATCAACGACGGAAGCCGCCGCGGTCACCACCGCGGTCGCCGCCACGATCAGCGCCACGGTCGCCGCCACGATCGGGACGGTCGCCAAAGCTGCGTTCGCGGCGTTCACCACCACCGAAGCCGCCTTCGGGACGGTCGCCCCGTTCACGCTCGTCACGCTTTTGCATCTGCACGGACGGGCCTTCGCCATGGGCGTCGACCTTGATGGTCAGCACGCGCATCACGTCATCATGCAGGCGCATCAGGCGTTCCATTTCCTGCACGGCGGCCGAGGGGGCATCCGATTTCAG
>PNND01000176.1 GCA_013824045.1 Rhodobacter sp.
GGGTCACCCGGAGCATGCGGTCAAGGAGGATGGCCACCACCACGATGATGAAGCCCGATTCAAAACCCAAGGCCGAGTTGACCGAGTTCAGCGCGCGGACAACCGGTACGCCAAGGCCGTTTGCGCCAACAAGGGCCGCGATGACGACCATGGACAGCGACAGCATGATGGTCTGGTTCAGGCCCGCCATGATCTGCGGGAAGGCATAGGGAAGCTCCACCTTCCACAGCCGCTGGCGCGGGGTGGCGCCGAAGGCGGTGGCGGCCTCCAGAAGCGCCTGTGGGGTGGTGGAGATGCCCAGATAGGTCAGGCGGATGGGGGCGGGCAGGACGAAGATCACCGTGGCGATGAGGCCCGGCACCATGCCGAGGCCGAAGAAGACGATGGCCGGGATCAGGTAGACGAAGGTGGGCAGGGTCTGCATCAGATCCAGCACCGGGACCATCGCCTGATAGAGGCGCGGGCGATGGGCGGCGGCGATGCCGATGGGCACGCCAAGGCCCATGCAGACCACGCAGGCGGCGAGGATCAGGGTCAGGCTTTCGGTGGTTTCTTCCCAATACCCCTGATTGAGGATGAAAAGAAAGCCGAGCAGGACGCCAAGGCAGACCTTCCAAGACCGTTGCAGATACCATGTCAGGCCAAGGAAGGCCGCGATGATGATCAGGGGATGGGGCGTTTGAAGCACCCAGAGGATGCCGTCGATCATCGCCTCCATCACATTGGAGATGATGTCGAAGAGCGGGCCGAGATGCGTGTTCATCCAGTCGAAGATGGCCTTCGCCGTCTTTCCCACCGGGATTTTGTAATCGGTCAGCCACTCCATGCGAGGCCAGCCCCTTCATCTTGGCGGAAATACCCTGCGGGGGTCCGGGGGCGCAAAGCCCCCGGGGGTCGCCGCAGGGCGGAGCGTTTTACTGCAGGGCGGTTGCGACAGCGGCCTTGGCGTCGCCGCCATCCTTGGTGGTCACGCCTTCCAGCCACGGCTCCCAGATGGTGGGATTGGCGGTGAGCCATGCCTTGGCGGCATCGCGCGGATCGGCCCCGTCATTCAGGATCGCGCCCATGATCTCATTTTCCATGGGCAGGGTGAAGACGAGATTCTGCAGCAGTTTGCCGGTGTTCGGGCATTCGGCCACGTAGCCCGCGCGGGTGTTGGTGTAGATGGTGGCCCCGCCGAAGTTCGGCCCGAAGAGATCATCCCCGCCGGTGAGGTAGGTCAGCTTGAAGTTTGCGTTCATCGGGTGGGGTTCCCAGGCGAGGAAGACGATGGGTTCGCCCGACTCGGTCTTGCTGGCCACTTCGGCGAGCATGCCCTGCTCTGACGATTCGACGATTTCAAAGCCGTCCATGCCGAAGGCGGGGCTTTCGATCGCCTCAAGCACCAGACGGTTGCCGTCATTGCCGGGCTCGATGCCGTAGATCTGCGAGCCCAGAGCCTCGGCGTGATCCTTGATGTTGGCGAAATCGGTGATGCCGAGGGCGGCGCCATGTTCGTTGGTGGCGAGCGTGTATTTCGCACCTTCGAGGTTGGCGCGGACGGTGTCGACGGTGCCCGCATCGCGGTAGGGGGCGATGTCGGCCTCCATCGAGGGCATCCAGTTGCCGAGGAACACGTCGATATCGCCTTCGGCCAAGCCGGTATAGGTGACGGGGACGGAGAGCACCTTGGTTTCCGTCTCATACCCCAGCGCCTCGAGCACCAGGGTGGTGGCGGCGGTGGTGGCGGTGATGTCGGTCCAGCCCACATCAGAGAAGATGACGGTGTCGCAGCCTTCGGCAGCGACGGCCCCGGCCAACGCAAGCGTGGCGACGCTGGCGAGGAGGGTTGATTTCAACATGGCAGTCTCCCGGTTGGTTTTTTGTTGATTGACGAGTCAATAGACTTCACGCTTATTCGGTTTGGCAAGTATTTTCTTGGGGGCCGAACCGGACATGCCGAAGCTTGGGATGGAGCCTATCCGAAAGGCGGCGCTGGTCAAAGCCACGATCACCGAGATCGGGCGGGTCGGATCGCTGGATGTGACGGTGAGCCAGATCGCCAAGCGGGCGGGCATGTCGAGCGCGCTGGCGCATCATTATTTCGGCTCCAAGGAGGAGATATTCCTCGCGGCGATGCGGCATGTGCTGACGCTCTACGGGGCCGAGGTGCGGGGGGCGCTGGCTGTGGCCGAGGGGCCAGAGGCGCGGCTGCGGGCGATTCTGGCAGCCAGTTTCAGCGCAGGTAACTTCCGGCGTGAGGTCGTGGGGGCTTGGCTGAATTTCTATGTGCTGGCCCAGACTGTGCCTGAGGCGAAGCGGTTGTTGGCGATCTATCAGGGGCGGCTCAGGTCTAACCTGCTCGTCTGTCTGCGGCCACTGGCCGGGGATCGGGCGCGCGAGGTGGCCGAAGGTTTGGGCGCGCTGATCGACGGGCTTTACCTGCGCGAGGTGCTGAAATCCGGGCCGCCCGATGGTGCGGCGGCGGTGTCGGTGGCGCTGGATTATCTGAATGGTCAATTGAAGGGACGGGTCGCATGAAGGCGCAACCGGAGGCGAGCCATTTTGTGGGTGGCCAGTATCTCGAGGACAGCGCGGGTGCGCCGATCGAGGTGATCTATCCCGCGACGGGCGAGGTGATCGCGGTGCTGCATGAGGCGACACCCGCAGTGGTGGAGGCGGCGCTGGCCTCAGCCCAGCGGGCGCAGCGGGATTGGGCGGCGATGAAACCCGTGGAGCGGTCACGGATTCTGCGCCGGGCGGCGGACATGATCCGTGACCGGGGCGAAGAGCTGGCGCAGCTGGAGACGCTGGATACCGGCAAGCCCATTCAGGAAACGCGGGTGGCGGATTGGCCCAGCGGGGCGGACAGCTTGGAATGGTTCGCGGGGTTGGCACCAACCGTGACGGGCGAGACGATCCCGCTGGGGCGGGATTTCGTCTACACGATCCGCGAGCCCCTGGGGGTTTGCGTGGGCATCGGGGCGTGGAACTATCCGAGCCAGATCGCCTGCTGGAAGGCGGCCCCGGCGCTGAGCCTTGGCAATGCGATGGTGTTCAAGCCGTCGGAGGTGACGCCCTTGGGCGCGCTGAAGCTGGC
>PNND01000232.1 GCA_013824045.1 Rhodobacter sp.
GGCCGATCTGCCCAACGATGGCAGCGACCCGCTGGTCAGCAACAACGAAGACACCGTCCGTGGCGGCGAAGGCAACGACACGATCTTCGGCTTTGATGACAATGACGTCCTCTCTGGCGATGTTGGAAACGATGTCATCTTCGGCGGGCTGGATGCCGACAGCATCGATGGCGGGATCGGCAACGACTCGCTCTCGGGTGACGAAGGCAACGACACGCTGCAGGGCGGCCAGGGCAACGATACCCTTCAGGGTGGCGCAGGCCGTGACCGTGTGGCGGGTGGTGCCGGGGCCGACCTCATGGTCGGTGGCATCGGGGCCGATCTCTTCGTCGCCGAAGGGGCCGACACCATCACCGACTTCGATGCCACTACCGGCATCCAGGGCACGGATGGGGCAGCGACCGACGACAACGACTTCGTCGATCTGTCCGGCTTCTACAACGAGGCGAACCTCGCCATCTACAACGCGGCCAATCCGGGCGCGACCTTCAACAACCCGCTCGATTGGCTTCGCGCCGATCAGGCGGATGGCGTCCTGCAAGGGGCGGCGGGTCTGCGCCTTCAGAACGGCGGCGCGGCGGTGGCGGGCGATCTGCTCAACCTCGAAAACACCGGGGTTGTCTGCTTCACCCGTGGCAGCCGGATCCTGACAGCCGAAGGCGAAAAGGCGATCGAAGACCTCGCCGCGGGCGATCTGGTCCTGACCATGGATCACGGCTATCAGCCGATCCGCTGGATCGGGTCCAGCATCGTCGAAGGCAAGGGCCGCTTCGCCCCGATCGTGATCGAGGCTGGCACCTTGGGCAACACCCGCACCCTGCGCGTGTCGCCGCAGCACCGGATGCTCCTGTCCGGTTGGCAAGCCGAACTTCTGTTCGACGAGCCCGAAGTGCTGGTGGCCGCGAAGATGCTGGTCAACGACCAGACGATCCGTGCCGAAGACGTGGATCAGGTGGAATACTTCCACATGCTCTTCGACGCGCATGAAATCGTCTATGCCGAAGGCGCGCCCTCGGAAAGCTTCCATCCCGGCCATGTCGGCTGGGGGGCGCTTGCCGAAGCCGCACGCGAGGAAATCCTGTCGCTCTTCCCGCAGCTGGAAGACATGGATTTCACCGCCTACGGCCCCTCGGCCCGCCGCAGCCTGACCGCCCCCGAGGCCCGTGTCGCCCGCGACACGATCCTTTCGGACGGCCTCACCCGCGCCGCCGAATAAGCGCCGCGCCACTTAATGAAACGGGCCCCTGTCACGGGGCCCGTTTTCACATGCGCTGCTCTCCTGTCCTACCTTTGTCCCACATCCCGTCGGACCTTGTGCCGTCCAAAGTCAGCTCGCCCTCTGCCAATCTGCTGTTTCGCCCGGCAATCCGCGCAGCAGCAGAAAGGCATCAGACGTGTCCGCCATCGTCACCAAGGCAACCCATGCCCTGATCAAGATCCTCCTGCCCCTCCTCTCACGCGGGACCTTGATCACCTTGGGTTTTCTTGTGGGATTGCTGCTCAGCGACGGACTGATCTACTGACTCCCGCGCCGCGCTCCGGCTCAGACCTTTCCACCGTACCAGACTGGCTCTGACAGGCCGGCATTGCCGCACGCAAACGGCCCGAGTCGGTTATGAACGGGTGCGTGGCGGAAACGGACGGATGTTTTCCCGCGCACCGGCCCATATTCCGGCCAAAGAAACAGGCATCCAAATCACAAGGACGGGCCCTTCCATGCGCTATTCCGGCTTTCGGGTGATCGCCGAGGCTTTGACAGGCCACAAGGGATGGAAACCCGCATGGCGTGACCCCGAACCGCAATCCTCCTACGACTACATCATCGTGGGCGGCGGCGGCCACGGCCTTGCCACGGCCTATTACCTTGCCAAGGAATTCAAGCAGGCCAGCATCGCCGTCCTCGAAAAGGGCTATCTTGGCGGCGGCAATGTGGGGCGCAACACGACCATCATCCGCTCCAACTACCTCCTCGACGGCAACGAACCCTTCTACGAATTCTCCCTGAAACTCTGGGAAGGGCTGGAACAGGATTTCAATTACAACGCCATGGTGTCCCAGCGCGGGATCATCAACCTCTACCACACCGATGCACAGCGCGACGCCTATACGCGGCGCGGCAATGCCATGATCCTGCACGGCGCGGATGCCGAACTCCTGAACCGCGATCAGGTCCGCGCGATGTACCCTTTCCTGAACTTCGACAATGCCCGCTTCCCCATCAAGGGCGCGCTGATGCAACGGCGCGGCGGCACCGTTCGCCATGACGCCGTCGCTTGGGGTTATGCGCGCGGGGCCGACATGCGCGGCGTGGACCTGATCCAGAACTGTGAAGTCACCGGAATCCGCACCGAAGGTGGCCGCGTCACCGGGGTCGACACGACCCGAGGCTTCATCGCTGCAAAGAAGGTCGGCGTCGCCGTCGCAGGCTCCTCCTCCAAGGTCATGTCCCATGTGAACATGCGCCTGCCCATGGAATCCCACGTCCTGCAGGCTTTCGTGTCTGAGGGCCTGAAACCCCTGATCGACGGCGTCATGACCTATGGCGCGGGCCATTTCTACGTCAGCCAGTCCGACAAGGGCGGTCTCGTCTTCGGCGGCGACATCGACGGCTACAATTCCTACGCCCAGCGCGGCAACATGCCGGTGGTCGAAGATGTGGCAGAAGGCGGCATGTCCCTCATGCCCATGATCGGCCGCGCCCGCCTCCTCCGCTCATGGGGCGGGATCATGGACATGTCGATGGACGGCTCGCCCATCATCGACAAGACCGATATCGACGGTCTCTATTTCAACGGCGGCTGGTGTTATGGCGGCTTCAAGGCCACCCCCGCCTCCGGCTGGTGCTTCGCGCATCTCCTGACCACCGACCAACCCCATCCCACCGCCACCGCCTATCGCTTCGATCGCTTCCGCAAGGGGTTGATGATCGACGAAAAAGGGCAGGGCGCGCAGCCCAACCTGCACTGAAGGGCGCATCATGATTATCAACCACCCCCTCCTCGGCCCCCGCGACGCGCAGGAATTCACCTATCTCGGCGACGCCGCCCTGATGGACCGCCCCGATGGCATGGCC
>PNND01000349.1 GCA_013824045.1 Rhodobacter sp.
CAGCGATTATTCCGGCGCAGCTGCCCTGTCGGAGGGTTACCAAAGGCAGAGTGGCGGCTGGCCAACCGGAGCCATGACGCCGACTGGCTCAGGGAAGCGTTGAAAGACAAGGTTTCAACGAGAACTTCTGGGCATCTTTCGATACCCGCAACGTCGCCTCATTTTCCAGTTCCCTGCGACGCTCGGGGCGTCAATGCCGCGGGAACACCCGCCCGTCCATAAGCTTGCGAGCGGTTCGGTTCGAGCCCGCGCCGCGGACTGTCAGATCGGTGCCAATGTCGAGAAACACCTCTGTCGCCCCGGAGGGGTGTTCAATGGCAAAGCGGCCGTCGCCGGGGACCACCGCCAGTTCGGCTGCCGGGCTTTCAGGCATGAGGCAGGCGGTCGCCACCGAGATCGCAGCGAAAACCCCGACTGAGGCATGGACGCGCTTTGGGATGAAGCTGCGGGTGTTGATTGCGCCGCCGTAGAGAGGGGCCGACACCAGTGTCATCTTGGGGACAGAGGCTTCCGACACATCGCCAAGCCCCATCAGCGCCCCAGCTTGCCGGCGAATACACTCGATCCGAACCTTTACCTGATCCATAGCTTCGATCTGGTCGCAGGTTTCCCGCCCGGTCAGGCCGAAATCGGTGGCCCTTAGGATGACGACAGGCATCCCGTTGTCGATCAGGGTGCAATCAACCCCGTCGATCACATCCCGCGCACGGCCAGTTGGCAGCAGGCTGCCACACATCGAGCCCGCGATGTTCTGGAACAAAAGCGGGATGGGCGCTGCGGTGCCGGGCACGCCGTCGATTGCAGTGTCACCCGTATAGCGGACCCGGCCGCCGGGGGTTTGCACTTCGGCCTGCGCCACTTCCCCGGTGTTGACCATGTGGATGCGGACCGACGTCATGTCACCCGGCGCCGCGACAAGCCCCCGCTCGATCGCGGCAGGGCCTACGGCGGCAAGGATGTTGCCGCAGCCCTGCTTGTCTGACACCAGTGCCTGATCGACAAAGACCTGCAGGAACAGATAGTCCACATCGGCATCCGGCCGACTGGAGGGCCAAAGGATCGCCACTTTGGAGGTCAGGGGATCAGCACCACCGATGCCGTCGATTTGCCGCGGGTCGGGGCTACCCATGACGCGCAGCAAAAGCCGGTCGCGCGCAATAGGGTCGGCGGGCAGATCCGAGGCAAGGAACACCGCCGCCTTTGAGGTGCCGCCGCGCATCCACAGGCAAGGGATGCCGTCGTCAGACATATTTCAGCCCTTTGGCCGCAAGCGCCGGGCGCATGTTGTAGATATCAAGACCCAATTCTCCGGCGGCGAGTCTGGTGCGCTTTGCCTCTTCCGCGGCAAGGCGCTTGTTGGCTGCGATCAGCACGGCTTCGGCCTCGGCCTGTTTGACCACGACCACACCGTCATCATCGGCCACGATCACATCACCGGCGTCAATCGCCTGTCCCGCGCAGACGATGGGCACGTTGACCGAGCCCGGGGTTTCCTTGACCGTGCCCTGCGCCGATACGGCCTTGCTCCAGACCGGAAAGCCCATCGCTTTCAGATCGCGCACATCGCGCACGCCCGCGTCGATGATCAGGCCCCGGCAGCCGCGCGCCATGGCGCTGGTGGCCAAGAGGTCCCCGAAATAGCCATTGTCGCAGGGGCTGGTCGGGGCCAGCACCAGAAGATCGCCGGGCTGCAACTGCTCGATGGCGACATGCAACATCCAGTTGTCACCCGGCGGGGCGCTGATGGTGACGGCAGACCCGGCCACCTGTGCGCCCGTGTAGATCGGGCGCATGTAGCTGTGCAGGCAGCCCTTCCGGCCCTGCGCCTCATGCACGGTGGCGACACCCGCGCGGGCCAGGCCGTCGATCACCGCTTGCGGCGCGCGGGGGATGTTACGGACAACGACGCTCATGCCACACCGCCTTGTGCACTAGCCTTTTCGTTCAATGCCCGTGCATAGGTGGCAGACGCTTCGATGCCGCCAAGCGGGAAGATGTGGATGCCCGCAACGTTTCGACCGCGCCCGGCGGCGAGGTCGGTTGCCAAGTCTGACAGCACATCATCCGGCGTGAAGGGCAGCAAGAGCTTGGTCAGATCGCGCGCGCGCTTTTGCAGCACCGACAGCGACGGGCCAACGCCGCAAGCAATAGCGAACTTGATTAGTGTTTGCAGCTTGGCTGGGCCGGCCACGCCCACATGGATCGGCAGGTCGATCCCGGCATCTGCCAGCCGGTCAGCCCAGTCCAGCACCGGATCGGCAGCAAAGGCGAACTGGGTGGCCATGGCCATCTGCGCGCCCGTACGGGTGGCGAAATCCTGTTTCCAGCGCGCGGCCTCGTCCACCAGCCGTGTCGAGCCATCGGCATCGATATCGCGGTTGCCTTCGGGGTGGCCTGCCACATGCAGACGGGTAAAGCCGTGACGGTCAAAAAGGCCGGTTTCCAAGAGCTGCATCGAGCTGTCAAACTCCCCCGCCGGGGTTTTCGGCCCGCCTGCAAGGACCAGCGCTTGCGTGACCCCTGCCTCGGATGCATAGCGGTTCAGCCAGTTGTCCAGTGTGGCCCGGTCAGCAATGATCCGCGCCGGAACATGCGGCATGACAGCAAAGCCTTCGCCCGACAGACGCTTGGCGCAGCCCAGCATCTCGTCAAAGGGGGTGCCTTCTAGATGGGCGATATAGACGCGGGTGCCGGGTGGCAGCAGCGCGCGGAAATCCGCGACTTTGGCAGCGGTGCGGGGCATCACCTCGATCGAATAACCCTGCAGGATCGCACCCGGACGCGGGGCCTTTGCATCGGTCTTGGCAGCACGGAACGGCAGAACGGCCATGATCTAATCCTTTTTGACGGGCGCAGGTTTATTGGGCGGGGTGCCGTGGGTGTGAAAGGTGTCGATGGTTTTCAGACCCCAAGCCTGACCCTTTTTGCGTTCAGTTTCGGTCCAGACGACAGGCTGATGATCGGGCGCAAGGATCAGCCGCGCGCCGGCATTGGCAAGCTCCACCCGGTTGCCTGCGGGTTCCCAAACATAGAGAAAGAACGTGCCCTGAATGGCGTGTTT
>PNND01000100.1 GCA_013824045.1 Rhodobacter sp.
AGCCAGATGTCGGTGAGCCGCCAACCGCGATCCGCCAGCGTCTGCAGGATGGGGGCGGCGTCGGGGACATCGACCGCCGCCGTTGCGCCGCTCTCCGTGTCATGGATCAGGTAGGCGTAATTGTCTGACAGGCAGGGAATGGTGACGAGTTCAAGCGGCATGGTATTGGGTCCGGGTTTCGCTATGCTGCCCGCAGACTGGACCGATGGAGACGCCTAGCGCAATGCACCTTGATGTGCTCGATCTGCGGAATTTCTATTATCGCACGCAGCTGGGCCGCGTGGCGCAGCGGGCGATCCGTGATCAGGTGGTCCGCCTTTGGCCGGTGCAGCAGGGGCAGACGGTGGCGGGCTTCGGCTTTGCGGTGCCGCTTCTGCGCCCCTATCTGGCCGAGAGCCGCAGGGTGATCGGGCTGATGCCCGGCCCGCAGGGGGTAATGCCCTGGCCGGCGGGGATGGAGAATGTCAGCGTCCTGTGTGAGGAGACCTATTGGCCGGTGCCCACGGGGATGGTGGACCGGCTGGTGCTGATGCATGGGCTGGAGACATCCGAACATCCCAGCGCCGTGCTGGAAGAGGCACATCGCGTGCTGGGGCCGGGGGGGAAGGCGCTGATCGTGGTGCCGAACCGGTCGGGGCTGTGGTCTCGGCGGGACATCACGCCCTTTGGCTTTGGCCGGCCCTATTCGATGACGCAGTTGGAAGCGCAGTTGAAGCGGCACGGGTTTACCCCGGAGCGGAGCTGTGCGGCGCTGTTCACGCCGCCATCGCAGGGGCGGTTCTGGCTCAGGACGGCGGATTTCTGGGAAGGGATCGGGCGGCGGTTCGGGCCGTGGCTGGCAGGCGGCGTGCTGATGGTGGAGGCATCGAAGCAGGTCTATGCCCCCACGCGTGGGGGGCTTGGCGCATTGGCGCGGCGGCCCTTGAAGGTGCTGGAAGGCGTGGGCAAGGGCGTGCCGGAGCCTGCGATGAATTTCAAGGAAGAGTGATCTTGGTGAATGTCGCCCCCGCAGGGGGGGACGACATAAGCCGTTTTCCCCGCATCGCGCGTGCCGCGCGCTGCGGGCGTGAGGGGGGCCAGCCCCACGGCGCGTGCCGCGCCCCCCCCCCCGGGGGAATTTGGGCCAAGATGAAGGGGCGGGCCGGTGCCTTGGCCGGGTTCGGGGCGCGCTTCAGGTAAAGACCGCGTCGCGGGTGAGGGTGATGCGCGGGTCGTTGGCGGCGATCAGGGCGTTGAAGGTGACGATCGTCTTGCCGCCGATCTGGATGGCGGTCACCGGATCGCCTTCCCCATCGCCGGGGATTTGCACGAACTGGACGGGCCCTGTGATCCCGGCTTCGACTTCGATGATGACGCGGTCGGAGGGTGTGAGTTCAAAGATCTGGGTCGCGCTGCGGGTGTCGATGTGGTCGCCGTCGATGCCGATGGTCAGGACATCATTGCCAGCGCCTTGCATATTGACGCTGTGGCCCATCCACATCGACAGGCTGTCATCGCCGGAATCATCAAAGGCGAAGATGGGGTTTGTCACGTCTTTGTCGATGATCAGGCTGTCATTGCCGGAACCAAGGTCGATCTGAAGCTGGGCTGCAGTCGTGGAGGGGGGCACGGCGGGGGCGTCGATGGTGACAGTGTCATCGCCTGCGCCTGTATCGAAGGTGAAGACGCTGTTGGTCGTACCAGCCGGATCGGGGCCGGTGGTATAGTCGACCGTATCGTTGCCTGCGCCGGTGACCAGATCGGCGCGTGCGTTGGTGGCGGTATAGGTGTCGTTGCCATCGCCAAGGTTGATGACGCCGCCCGTGGTGCCTGCCCCAGCGGTGACGCTGTCCGCCCCGGCCCCGGTGGCGAGGAGGATGTCGCCGTTGGCTGCGGCCAGCTGGTCTGTGCCGGGGGTGCCCAAGGTGACGCTGTCGAGCGGGGCCGAGGTTTCATAATCGAAACCGATGCCGGGTGTCGGGGTGGTTCCCGCCTCGGTGACGAAATCGAAATCGTCGAGCGTCAGGCCCGTGACGCCCTTGACCAGCACGGTCATTCTTTCAGTCTCGGTATCACTGGCTGGCCAGTCGACGGTGAGGCGCGTGTCGCCTTCGGTTTCGCTGAGCGTGATGTTCGATGGTGGTTCGACCAGATGGACGGCGATGCTGTCGCGGCCTTTCCTGAAATCGGAGATGGTGACGGCCTCGTCGCTGGTGCTGAACGCTTCGACGGATGAGGCGATGAAGCGGTCCGCGCCCTGACCGCCGATCAGGACAGCACCATTCGCGCCCACCAGCGTATCGGCCCCAAAGGAGCCACGGGCCACGACACCATCCCCGGCGACCAGCAGATCGTTCCCGGTGCCGCCACCAAGCGTGACCTGACCGTCAGTTTGCGACCATGCGCTAAGCGTGTCGTCGCCTGCGCCGCCCGAGAGCCGGATGTCATGGCCCGAGGGGGAGGCAGAGGAGGCATACCATGTGATGAAGTCATTGCCCGCATCACCCGAGGCGGTGGCGCTGTCGATCACCGAGATCGCGTCATTCCCGTTGCCCCCGAAGGCCGTGCCGCCGGGCGTGCCGGCGCTGGCGCCGAGGACGGACAAGGTATCATTGCCGAAGCCGCCATAAGCGGTTGCCCTGTCGGAGAGCGAGATCGTGTCGCGCCCGGTTTCGCCGTAGCCTGTGGCGCTGTCGGTCAGGGTGATCGTGTCGGCCCCGGCGCGGGCGCGGATGACATCATTGTCATCGCCTTCCAGCGTGTCGGCACCCGCCGTGCCACGGATCAGGTCGCCACCGGCGCGAGCCCGGGCGTTGGCGGTGTTGTCTTTGCTGTTATTGTCATCGGGGGTGGCGTCATCCTCCTCGTCACCTCCACCGAGAGCGCCTGCGAAGGCGCCAGCGCCGAGAAGGGAAAGAAGAACCAACATACTCATGACCAAACACCCCAACAAAAAACGCACACCCTAAGAAAACGTTAAGGAAGCATCAGGATTCGGTCAAAGATTTTCGCGTCAGGGCGTGAGGGGGGCCAGCCCCCCGGCGCGTGCCGCGCCCCCCGGGGGTACTT
>PNND01000416.1 GCA_013824045.1 Rhodobacter sp.
ACCAGCGACCCGCCGACAAAGCTCACCGGGCACAGATCGAACCACAGCCCCATTTCGCCCAGCGTATCGGCCAGATAGACCTGCGCCCCCGGCACCTCGCCCCGGCTGCGCCAGCCTTGGCTCAGCCCCTGCACCGCCAGTATTTCCCCGATCTCTGCCGCCCGCGCCGGATGGCGCGGCGCAAGGATCAGCAGCGTATCCGGGCGGCTTTGCAGCAAGAGGCGGTGCGCGTCAGCGACCGCCGCCTCTTCCCCGGCATGGGTGGATGCCGCCAGCCACAGGGGCCGCCCCCCGATCACCGCCCGTAATCGCGCCAGTTCTTGCGGATCGACCGGCAACCGCTCCGCCGCCCGCTTCAACGTGCCCGTCACCTGGACGCGCGCGCGGTCCGCTCCCAATGAGACCAACCGCTCCGCCATCGCCGCATCGGGCGCGGCCAGCAGCGTGAACCGTCCCAGCACCGCCCGCGCCAACCCGCCCATCCGGCCCCATCGCCGCGCCGACCGGTCCGACATGCGGGCATTGGCGAGGATCAGCGGAATCCCCCGCGCATGGGTGGCATGGATCAGGCGCGGCCAGAACTCGCTTTCCACCATCACCGCCACGTCGGGCCGCCAATGGTTCAGGAACCGCGCCACCGGACCGGGCAGATCCAGCGGCAGGAACTGTACGATCACCCGTTCCGGCACCCGCGCCTGCATCAACCCCATCGCCGTGACCGTGGTGCAGGTCAACAGCACCGTCACGCCACCGCGCGCCGTCAGCGCCTTCAACAGCGGCAAGACCGACAGGCCCTCGCCCACCGATACCGCATGAACCCAGATCACCCGCCCCGCAGGCCGCGCCACGCTGATCTGGCCCAGCTTTTCTGGCCAGCGCGCCGGGTCTTCCTTGCCCTGCGCCAGACGGCGGCGCAGGATCGCGGCCCCGAACGGGGCCATCGCCCGCGTCGCAGCCAGCCACAGGCCCAGCAGGGCCGAGGCGGGCGGCCTTTGCGGCGGCTGTGTCTGGGGAGGGCCGGGTTCTGTCATTCCCGTCCCATACACCGCCGCGCGGGTGCTGTCACTTCACCGCCCTAAGCAGGTCACTTCGTCAGGATCAGCTTGCCCGCACGGGTGATGCGCAGGGCATAGACCTGACCATCCAGCGCGATGCGCGCCTGAACCCCGCCCTTGGTCAGCGCCCGCGCATCATGCAGCGGCGCGCCCTCGGTCGGGACAATCACGGTGCGTGCCGTGGCGGAGCGTGCCACAGGCGCCTGCAGCCGCATCGGATCGGTGCGCATGTTCATCGTCCTGCCTCCATCCGGTCGAACAGGGCCTCCAGCCCGGTTCCCGCGCTGGCCGGGGTCCAGCCCGACAGGGCCAGACGGAACAAATCCGCCGTATCCGCCGCAGGCGGCAAGGGATGCGGGTCCGATACAAACAATTTCCAGATCATCCGGGTCATTTCGCCATCTCTCAATTTTGGGGGACGCCGGGCTGACCACGCGGGTTGGCTAGGGGTGTGAAATAAACCTAGCAAAACAGTCGGGAATGTAAAGCGGATTCTGCCCCACCGCTTTTTCCCGCCGCACCCCGTGCTCCAAACCCTTTCCGCGCGGGGCGACCCCTGTTAACCAAGCGCTATGCGAGTAAGGGACGACAGCATGACGAACGCCAGCCTCACCTGTTTCAAAGCCTATGACATCCGCGGCCGTCTTGGCCATGATCTGGATGAAGGCATCGCCACCCGCATCGGCCGCGCCTATGCCGAAGTGCTGGGCACCCGCCGCGTTGTCCTTGGCCGCGACATCCGCGCTTCGTCACAGGCGCTGGCCGATGCCGTGGCCGAAGGCCTGATGGCGGCAGGGGCAGAGGTGCTCGATCTGGGCCTCTGCGGCACGGAAGAGGTGTATTTCGCCACCGGCCACCTTGGCGCGGATGGCGGCATCTGCGTCACCGCCTCGCATAACCCGATGGATTACAACGGGATGAAGATGGTCCGGGCCGGGTCTGCACCGCTCGACGCCGCCACCGGCCTTGCCGCGATCAAGGCGCTGGCGGAGCAGCAAACCTTCGCCGCGCCAAAGCCGGGCGGGCGCATCACCGATGCCTCCGCCACCCGCGCGGCCTATGTCGACCGCGTGCTGTCCTTTGTCGATCTCACTGCGCTGCGCCCGCTGCATATCCTGATCAATGCCGGCAACGGCGCGGCTGGCCCCACCTTCGACGCCATCGCCGCCGCACTCGCCGCGCGTGGCGCGCCCCTGCGCTTCACGCGCCTGCATCACGATCCCGACGGCAGCTTCCCCAACGGCATCCCGAACCCGCTGTTGTCTGAGAACCAGCCCGTCACCGCACAGGCCGTGGTCGCCGCGGGGGCCGACATGGCCGTGGCCTTCGACGGCGATTTCGACCGCTGCTTCTTCTTCGATCATCAGGGCGCTTTCGTGCCCGGCGAATATGTCGTGGGCCTTCTTGCGGAAACCTTCCTCGCCAAGGAACCCGGTGCCGCCATCGTGCATGATCCCCGCGTGATCCTTGCCACCCAAGCCGCCGTCGCCGCCGCCGGGGGCCGGGCCGTCATGGCCCGCACGGGACATGCCTTCCTCAAACAGGCCCTGCGCGATACCGGCGCGGTCTATGGCGGCGAGATGTCCGCGCATCACTATTTCCGCGACTTCTTTGCCTGCGACAGCGGCATGATTCCCTGGCTTCTGGTGGCCGAGCTTATGGGCCGCACTGACCAACCGCTGGCCACCTTGCTGGCCGACCGCCGCGCGGCCTTCCCCTCCTCGGGCGAGATCAACTTCCGCGTTCCCGATGTGAAAGCCGCCATTGCGCGGGTGGAAAGCCTCTATGCCCCCCGCGCGCAAACCCGCGACGATACCGACGGGTTGTCACTCGATTTCGGCACATGGCGGATGAACCTGCGCGGATCGAACACCGAACCGCTCTTGCGCCTGAACGTCGAATCCCGCGCCCGCCCCGATCTGGTGGATCAGTCTGTGGCAGAGATCAGCGCGCTTTTCGCCTGACGCAGCGCCC
>PNND01000438.1 GCA_013824045.1 Rhodobacter sp.
GGGGTGGGGTGGGGCGATTTTTCTGCGAAGAATCGGGATTGTTCAGGGAACGCTCCTTGCGGCACGACTTCGCAGAAGAATTGCCGCCTTTGGGAAATCAGCGAGAGATCAGCCGTTTTCGCGCAGGATTGACCCGGCGAGGTAGAGGGAGCCGCAGATCAGGACGCGGGCGTGGGGATCGGTGGCGGTGATGGCGGCGAGTGCCTCGGCTACGGAGGGGGCGGTGGTGGCGTCGATGCCTACGGTGCGGGCGGCGTCGCGGGTGGACTCGGCGGGAAGGGTGTTCTTTTCGCCGGGGATGGAGACGGCGTGGAGGCGTGTGACTTGCGGCGCGAGGGGACGCATGTAACCTGTCACGTCCTTGGTGTTGAGCATGCCGCAGATCAGATGCGTGGGGCGGGCGGGCATGCGGGCCAGCGTTGCGGCGATGGCTTCGCCCCCGGCGGGGTTGTGGCCGCCGTCGAGCCAAAGTTCGACCTGCGGGGCAAGATCGATGAGCGGGCCGTGGCGCAGGCGCTGCATGCGGGCGGGCCATTCGGCGCGGGTGACGGCGGCTTCGCAGGCGGCTTCGCCATAGCCCAGATGGCGCAGGGCGGTGATCGCGGCACCGGCGTTCTGGATCTGATGGGGCCCCGGCAGGTTGGGGAGGGGCAGGTCCATGAGGCCGTTTTCATCCTGATAGATCAGACGACCGCGTTCTTCCCAGACATGCCAATGCTGGCCGAAGGCGAGGATCGGCGCGCCGAGGCGGGCGGCGGCGGATTCGATCACCGCAAGCCCGTCGGGGTGTTGGGGGCCGATGATGACGGGGATGCCGCGCTTGATGATCCCGGCCTTTTCCGAGGCGATCTTGGTGATTGTGTCGCCGAGGAAGGATTCGTGGTCCATCGAGACAGGGGTGATGATGGACAGGCGCGGGGTGATGACATTGGTGGCATCCAGCCGCCCGCCGAGGCCGACTTCCAGCAACGTCCAGTCCGCCGGGGTGCGGGCGAAGGCGGCGAAGGCGGCGCAGGTGGTGATCTCAAAGAACGTGATCTCATCCGGGCCGTTCTTTGCCACGCATTCGTCGAGCAGCGCGGTGAGGGCGGGTTCGCTGATCAGGTGGCCTGCCAGCCGGATGCGTTCGTGGAAGCGGGCGAGGTGCGGGGAGGTATAGGCGTGGACCTTTTGCCCCGCCTGTTCCAGACCGGCGCGGATCATGGCTTGCGTGCTGCCCTTGCCATTGGTCCCCGCGATATGGATCGCGGGCGGGATGGCGCGTTCGGGATTGCCCAAGAGGCCAAGAAGGCGGTGAACACGGTCCAGCGTCAGATCAATGACCTTGGGGTGCAAGGTCATCATCCGGTCGAGCAGGGCGTCGGAGGTGAGGGCGGTCACTTGGTCAGGCTTCGACGGGCTGCGCGGTCAA
This sequence comes from Rhodobacter sp., assembly GCA_013824045.1. Taxonomy (GTDB): domain Bacteria; phylum Pseudomonadota; class Alphaproteobacteria; order Rhodobacterales; family Rhodobacteraceae; genus Paragemmobacter. The sequence continues at coordinate 1,412 of PNND01000438.1, forward strand.
TTCGCCCTTGATGGCCGGGGGTTGGCCGGTGAGCAGACGGATGATCGTGACCAGTTCCTCGCGCAGCGCCTTGCGGTGGGTGACGCGGTCCAGCATGCCGTGGTCGAGCAGATATTCAGCGCGTTGAAACCCTTCGGGCAGCTTTTCGCGAATGGTCTGTTCGATGACGCGGGGGCCTGCAAAGCAGATCAGCGCGTTGGGTTCGGCCAGTTGCACATCGCCCAGCATGGCATAAGACGCGGTCACACCTCCCGTGGTCGGGTGGGTGAGGACAACGATATAGGGCAGGTGCGCCTCGCGCAGCATCTGCACGGCGACGGTGGTGCGGGGCATCTGCATGAGCGACAGGATGCCTTCCTGCATGCGCGCGCCGCCAGCGGCGGAGAACAGAACGAGGGGACGCTTCAGTTTCACCGCGCGCTCAGCCGCGGCGAGGATGGCGTTGCCCACATACATGCCCATGGAACCCGCCATGAAGGAGAAATCCTGCGCGACGGCGACGATGGGGGTCTTGGCGATTTCGCCTTCGGCGACGAGCATCGCCTCTTTCTCTCCGGTCGCCTTCTGGGCGGCCTTGAGGCGTTCGGGGTATTTCTTCTGGTCGCGGAAATGCAGCGGGTCGGTGACGGCATCGGGGACCTTCACTTCGGTGAAAATCCCGCCGTCGAAGAGGGCGGAGAAGCGGTCGCGCGGGCTGATGGCCATGTGGTGATCGCAGGAGGTGCAGACGTTCAGGTTTGCCGCCAGTTCACGATGGAACAGCATCGTCCCGCATTCGGGGCATTTCGTCCAAAGGTTTTCAGGCACTTCCCGGCGCGAGAAGAGCGAGTTGATCTTGGGGCGGACGTAGTTGGAAATCCAGTTCATGCGGGCGTGGCCTTTGCGGGTCGCGTCGGTTGGGTGAGAGATATGCCGGGGGGGTGGGAAATGCAATCACCGGGGAGGCCTGTGGCGTTGCGGCGGCGTGGTTTGGCCGTGCGGCGCAATCGTGGGGTGCGGTGCCTGTGGCGCGGGCGGGGTGGGTATTTGGGCCAAGATGAAGCGGCAGGGGCCCGTGTTAGCTGGTGGGGAGGGAGTAGAGGATGAAGGGGGTGCGGGGGGCGTAGCTGTCATAGAGCGCGCGGGCGGTTGCGTTGTCTTCGGCCGTGAGCCAGCGGATATTGGGCAGGCCGCGGGCGCGGGCGAAGGCGAGGACGTGGTCGATTAAGGCCCGGCCGGTACCCTTCCCCCGCGCGGCGGGCGTGGTGAAGAGATCGGAGAGGTAGCAGACCATGGAGCCGCCGAGAGAGCGGTGCATCAGTTGGTATTGTACAAAGCCCAAGGGGGTGCCTGTGTCGCTGAGGGCGAGGTCGCACCAGAAAGGATTGGCGGGATCGTGGATCCAGGACCAGACGGTATCGAGTGTCTGGGGGGTGAGGGGGGTGTTGTAGAAGGCGGCGTAGCCTTCGAACAGGGGCTGCCAGAGGGCGCGGTCATCGGGGGTGGCGGGGCGGATTATTGGTTTGCTCGGGGCCATGGCGATCAGACCGTGAAGCTGTGCGCGGGCAGGCGCATCAGGAGGTTGGGGTCGGGGCTGATGTCGGACCAGACATCGCGCAGGCTGGCATGG
>PNND01000294.1 GCA_013824045.1 Rhodobacter sp.
CTTTGCCACGCTGACGCTGCTGACGAAGAACAGCTTTCTGGACGAGATCAAAAAGCAATATGTGATGACCGCCCGAGCCAAGGGTTTGAAGGAAAGCCGCGTGCTTTATGGCCATGTCTTTCGCAATGCGATGCTGATCGTGATCGCGGGCTTTCCGGCGCTGTTCGTTTCGGTGTTCTTTGGCGGAAGCTTGATCATTGAAACCATCTTTTCTCTGGATGGTCTGGGGCAGCTTGGGTTCCGCGCGGCGGTGGAACGGGATTATCCGGTGATCTTCGGCACGCTGTTCTTCTTTGGCCTGATCGGGCTGGTGATGGGGATCATATCCGATCTGATGTATGTCTGGATCGATCCGCGCATCGACTTTGGCTCGCGGAGGACATGATGGCCCGCGTGTTCTTGAAGCTGTCCCCGCTGAACCAGCGCCGTTGGCGCAACTTTACGGCCAATCGCCGGGCGTTCTGGTCGCTTTGGATATTCCTTGTGCTCTATGGCATCACGCTCTGTGCCGAGGTGATCGCCAATGACCGCCCGCTTCTGGTGAGCTATCGGGGCGAGTTGCATACGCCTTTCCTGAAGTTCTATCCCGAAACCGCCTTTGGCGGGGATTTCCGGACCGAGGCGAAGTACACCGATATCGAGGTGAAATGCCTGATCCAGTCAGGCGGCAGTCTGGAGTGCTGGGATGATCCGGAAGGCGTGATCGCGCAGGTGGAGGATGGCAGTCGCGCAGCCGTGGACCCGGAATTTGTGCAGGGCTGGATCGTTTGGCCGCCGATCCCTTACAGCTTTAACACCATCAATGATTTGGATGGGCCCGCCCCATCGGCGCCGGACGAAAACCACTGGCTGGGCACCGATGACACGGCGCGGGATGTGCTGGCGCGGGTGATCTATGGTTTCCGGCTGTCGGTGACATTTGCGTTGATCGTGACGCTGATCACATCGGTGGTGGGCATCGCGGCAGGGGCGGTGCAGGGCTATTTCGGCGGGTTGACCGACCTGATCTTCCAGCGCGTGATCGAGATCTGGGGCGCGACGCCGAGCCTTTACATCATCATCATCGTGGCCGCGATCTTCACCATGGATTTCTGGTTATTGGTCGGGCTGATGGTGCTGTTCGGCTGGACGGCGCTGGTGGGTGTCGTGCGGGCCGAGTTTCTGCGGGCGCGGAACTTTGAATATGTCCGCGCGGCGCGCGCCTTGGGCGTGCCGGATGCGGTGATCATGTTCCGCCATGTGCTGCCCAATGCGATGGTGGCCACGCTGACCATGCTGCCTTTCATCATCACCGGCACCATCGGCAGCCTTGCCACGCTGGATTTTCTGGGCTTTGGCCTGCCCGAAAGCGCGCCGTCTCTGGGTGAGTTGACGCAGCAGGCCAAGCAGAACCTGCAGGCGCCTTGGCTGGGCTTCACCGCGTTCTTCACCTTTGCCATCATGCTGAGCCTGCTTGTGTTCATCTTTGAAGGTGTGCGCGATGCCTTTGACCCGAGGAAGACCTTCCGATGACCACGGTGCTGGAGGTTGAAGGGCTGAGCGTGCGCTTCCGTCAGGACGGGCGCGTGATCGAGGCTGTGAAGGGCGTGAGCTTTACCGTCGGCAAGGGTGAGACGGTCGCACTGGTGGGCGAAAGCGGATCGGGGAAATCGGTAACGGCGCTTTCCACCGTGTCGCTGCTGCCTGATAGCGCAGGTGTCGAGGGGTCGATCCGATACCTTGGCCGCGAGATGGTGGGGGCGAGCGAACCCGAGTTGCGCCGGGTGCGGGGCAATGACATCAGTTTCATCTTTCAGGAACCGATGACGAGCCTGAACCCGCTGCACACGATCGAACGGCAGTTGGGGGAAAGCCTAGCCCTGCATCAGGGCCTGTCGGGCGATGCGGCACGGGCGCGGATCGTGGAGTTGCTGCACAAGGTGGGCATTGCCGATGGCGAAAGCCGGTTGGGGGCCTATCCGCATCAGCTTTCCGGTGGGCAGCGGCAGCGGGTGATGATCGCGATGGCGCTGGCCAATGGGCCGGAATTGCTGATCGCGGATGAGCCGACCACGGCGCTGGATGTGACAATTCAGGCGCAGATATTGGACCTGCTGGCCGAGTTGAAGGCGCGGGAAGGGCTGAGCCTTTTGTTCATCACCCATGACCTTGGGATCGTGCGGCGGATCGCGGACCGGGTCTGCGTGATGCAGGGCGGCGAGATCGTGGAACAGGGCCCGGCGGCCGAGATTTTCGCCAACCCGCAGCATCCCTATACCCGCAAGCTGCTGGCGGCCGAGCCGAAGGGGATGCCCGAGCCCATTGCGGCAGACGCAGCTGAGGTGGTGCGGACGGAGAACCTGCGGGTGTGGTTCCCGATCCAGAGCGGGCTTTTGCGCAAGACGGTGGGCTATGTGAAGGCGGTCAATGACGCGTCGCTTTCCGTGCGGGCGGGCGAGACGCTCGGGATCGTTGGCGAAAGCGGGTCGGGCAAGACGACGCTGGCCTTGGCCATCCTGCGGCTGACGCAATCAGAAGGGCCTGTGGTGTTCATGGGGCGTGATTTGCGGCAGGCGGGCGGGCGCGAATTGCGCGCGGTGCGGCGCGACATGCAGGTGGTGTTCCAAGACCCGTTCGGCAGCCTGTCGCCGCGCATGACGGCAGAGCAGATCATCGCCGAGGGGCTGGGCGTGCATGGGGTGGACCCGGGCCGCGACCGGCGTGAGATGGTGGGCGAGATCATGGCCGAAGTGGGCCTCGACCCGGCCTGGATGGGGCGCTATCCGCATGAGTTTTCCGGCGGGCAGCGGCAGCGCATCGCGATTGCGCGGGCGATGATCCTGCGGCCCAAGCTGGTGGTGCTGGATGAGCCGACATCAGCGCTGGACATGACGGTGCAGGTCCAGATCGTGGATCTTCTGCGGGCGTTGCAGCGGAAATGGGGTTTGGCCTATATCTTCATCAGCCACGATCTGCGGGTGGTGAAGGCGTTGTCGCACAGGGTGTTGGTGATGAAATCTGGTGATGTGGTTGAGGC
>PNND01000510.1 GCA_013824045.1 Rhodobacter sp.
CGGGCGATTACATCCAGATCATCGATGTGGATGGCCGCCAATGCACCGATTTTCAGGCCTTTGCCGCGCGCAAACTGGACAAGGGGATTGAACATGCGCTGGACGTGACCACGTCGCGCACGCTGATGGGCCATGCCTATTCCATGCCGGGTCTGCATTCCAAGTACTTCGATCAGGACATGCTGCCCCTTTTGGAAGTGGTGCAGGATACGGTGGGGCGGCACGATGCATTCGCCATGGCCTGTGCGGCGAAATACTATGACGACATCGGCTATCCCGGACATGCCAACTGTTCCGAGAATTTCAATGGCGCGCTGGCGGGCTACAATGTCACGTCGCGGCCCGGCTGGATGGCGGTCAACCTGTTCTTCAATACGGGGATCGATGGGCATGGGGTGTTGTACACCGATGAGCCGTGGTCGCGCCCCGGTGACTATGTCCTGTTCCGCGCGCTTACGGATCTGGTCTGCGTGTCTTCCGCCTGTCCGGATGACACCACGCCCGCCAATGGCTGGTATCTGAGCGATATCCATGTCCGCACCTATCCGGGGGCGGAGAAATTCAGCCGTGCAATTGCATGGCGCGCCACCCCAGAGTCGGAGCCGAAGATGACCAAGGACACCGCGTTTTCCGAAAAGACCGGGGCGCTGACCCGCAATGTGGTGGAATACAAGGGCTATTGGCTTCCGCAGGTTTACTCCTCCAACGGGGCGATCGAGGAATACTGGGCCTGCCGGGAAAAGGCGGTGGTGCTGGACCTGTCGCCCTTGCGGAAGTTCGAAGTGACAGGGCCGGATGCCGAGGCGCTGATGCAATACACCCTGACCCGGGATGTGAAGAAGCTGAGCGTGGGGCAGGTGGTCTATTCCGCGATGTGCTATGAACATGGCGGCATGATCGATGACGGCACGCTGTTCCGGCTTGGGCGCGACAATTTCCGCTGGATCGGCGGGGATGATTACGGCGGCATCTGGCTGCGCGAACAGGCGGAAAAGCTGGGCCTGAAGGTGATGGTGCGGTCATCGACGGATCAGTTGCACAACCTTGCGGTTCAGGGGCCGAACAGCCGCGAAATCATGCGCCGCATGATCTGGACCGCCGCGCATCAGCCGACGGTGGATGAACTGGGCTGGTTCCGTTTCACGATCGGCCGCGTGGGCGGGCCGACGGGTGCCCCCGTGGTGGTATCGCGCACGGGCTATACGGGCGAGTTGGGGTTCGAAGTGTTCTGCCATCCAAAGGACGGAATCGAACTATATGATGCGATATGGAACCATGGGCGCGATCTGGGTCTGCGGCCGATGGGTCTTGCCGCGCTGGATATGGTGCGGATCGAGGCGGGGCTGATCTTCGCGGGGTATGACTTCAGCGATCAAACTGATCCGTTCGAGGCGGGGATTGGCTTTACGGTGCCGCTGAAATCCAAGACTGACGATTTCATCGGGCGCGACGCTCTGATCCGGCGCAAGGAAAACCCGCGCTGGAAATTCGTGGGGCTTGAGATTGATGCCGCCGTTGATGTGGGCCATGGCGACTGCATCCACATTGGCCGGGCGCAGGTGGGCGAGGTGACATCTTCGATGCGGTCGCCTTTGCTGGGGAAGAACATCGCGCTGGCGCGGGTGGATGTGGCCCATGCCGAGGTGGGAACGGCCGTGGAGGTGGGCAAGCTTGATGGTCACCAGAAGCGCCTGCCTGCCGTGATCGTGCCGCTGTCGCATTACGACCCGAAAAAGACCCGTCCGCAAAGCTGAAGCGCCGGCTTTTCCAGTGGCAGCGGGGCAGGGATTGCGGTAATCCGCGCCTATCCCGCTGCCATATCCGAAAGGACGCATGATGAAGGCTGCTGTCGTTACCTTCCCCGGTTCGAACTGTGACCGTGATCTGGCGGTGGCCTTTGAACGGGCGGGGTGGGATGTAGTGCGGGTCTGGCACAAGGATGCCGATCTGCCGAAAGGCGTTGATGTGGTGGGCGTGCCGGGGGGCTTTTCGTTCGGCGATTACCTGCGCTGCGGGGCGATTGCCGCGCAATCGCCCATTGGTGCTGCGGTCAAGGCCCATGCGGCACGCGGTGGCTTTGTGCTGGGCGTCTGCAACGGATTTCAGGTGCTGACCGAGATGCAGCTTCTGCCCGGCGCGTTGATGCGCAATGCGGGGCTGAAATTCGTCTGCCGGATGCAGAAACTGCGCGTGGAAACCACCGACAGCGCCTTTACCGCAGGCTATGCGCGCGGGTTGGAAATCACCGTGCCGGTGGCGCATCACGATGGCAATTACACCATCGATGCCGAAGGGTTGAAGGCATTGCAGGATCAGGACCGGATCGCCTTCACCTATGCTGGCAACCCGAACGGGTCGATGGCCGATATCGCGGGCATCCTGTCGGAGAATCGCCGCGTGTTGGGAATGATGCCCCATCCTGAGCGGGTGGTGGACCCGGCGCAGGGCGGAACGGATGGCGCGGCGATGTTCACGGCGCTTTTGGGCGGGATGGCGCTTGCCTGACGGGGGCTTTCGGCCCCCTTGCTTGAAGCAGGGCGCTGGGCGGGCCTAGATTGGCGCCATGAGCGAAGGGACCAACCCGATCCATGAGACAGACTCCGCGCCGGGCATTTCCTGGCGTGTGAAGCTTGCGATTTGCCTGATGGTGATTCTGGCGGTCGGCGTCGTGCTGGTGACCAATCGCTGGCTGTCGGAACGGTTCACCGAAACCACCCGTAACCGGGCGGAACTGCGCATCGCGCTTTATTCCGGGAACATGGTTTCCGAATTGCAGCGCACGTCGGTCGTGCCGCTGTTGCTGGCAGGCGATCCGGCGCTGGTCGAGGCGCTTCGTGCCCGGAGCTATCCCGACACATCCCAAAAGCTGATCCGGGTTCAGTCCGAGATCGGCGTCGCCTCGATCATGCTGATTGATGCCGATGGCCGCACCGTGGCCGCCACGAACCGCAACCTGTTGGGGACGAACCATCGGTCAAGCGCCTATTTCGTAGAGGCGGTGCG
>PNND01000120.1 GCA_013824045.1 Rhodobacter sp.
AAACGGCATCGACCCATGCGCGATGCGGCCATGGGTTTCCACCTCGGCCCACCAGACGCCGCGATGACCAAGGCAGATGCGATCCTTGTGCAGCGGTTCGGGGATGATCACATGCTGCACCTTTTCCGGCGCGAAATAGCCCCGCTCGGCAAGGTAGGCCACGCCGCCATACCCGCCCGATTCCTCATCCGCCGTGGCGCTGATCTCGATGCTGCCGTGCCAATCGGGGGCAGCGGCCAGAAACGCCTCGGCCGCGATCACGCTGGCCGCAAGGCCGCCCTTCATGTCGCAGGCCCCACGCCCATAGATGCGGTCGCCCTCCAGCGCGCCACCGAAGGGATCGCGCGTCCAGCCGTGGCCCACCTCGACCACGTCATGGTGGCTGTTGAAATGCACGCAATCGCCCGGACGGCCCGACTCGATCCGCGCGACCATGTTCCAGCGCGGATAGGTGTCACTGTCGCCCGGCGCGCCTGTGGCGCGGATCAGTTCCACCGTCCAGCCCTGCGCGATCAGGCGCGCGGCAAGATAATCGCAGATGTCGCGATAGTGCAGACCGGGCGGGTTCAACGTGGGAATCCGGATCAGATCCTGCGCCAACCCGATCAGGGCGGCGCGGCGATCATCAATGGCAGACAGGATGGCGCTGGTCATGCGGGCTATCGTGCGGTCTTCGCGCCGCCATGCCAAGGCAAAAAGCCTGTGATGGCTTGCAGCCGGGCCGGGGCCGGGCGACAATGCGGCGCAGGTATTGGGGCAGAAGCTGGAACGGGGGTGCGCCGCATGATCGGGTTCTTCAAGCTGGCGCTGTTTGGCTATATCGGGCTGACGATCATCTATTGGCTGCTGGCGATCTATTCCCGGTCAGTGGAACGCGAACGGCTTGAAAAGCATTACGATGCAGGCGATGTCACCGGGCCGCGCGATGCCTATATCAAACAGGGACTGGCCGCTTACGAAAACAGCCTGCGGCGGCGGCTGATCTGGCTTGTCTTCGTCATCCCGACTTGTGTCGTCGTGGCGCTGGTCTGGATCCTGAACTTCAGTTGAGGCGAACATGCGCTATTTGAAATGGTCTTTCTTCGGCATCCTGACGCTCTTCGTGCTGTCCTTCCTGCACTACACGCTTCCGCAGCATGACATCGTCCGCATCGTGGGGACCGAAAATCGCCGAATGGATCTGGGCGAAAACAGCTGGTTCTGGGCCGCGCCGGATGTGGGCACCGGATCGGGGGCAAGCCGCGACGTGTTCTTCATCAACGCCGTCTATCCCAACGGCAAGACGATGGAATATCGCAACGAAGATACGGGCTGGGGCTGGCCGCCCTATTTCAAGATGAACTCCTCCTCGATGAACACCGGGGCAAAGGAGTTGCAATCCACCGCCGCCGCACCGAAATGGGTGGCCGTCACGCATTACGGCTGGCGCAATCAGCTGTTCACGATCTTTCCCAACGTGATCGCCCTGCGCGAGGTATCGGGGCCGGATGCCCGGATCATTCCTTGGATCAACATCGTGATCCTGACCTTCCTCGCCATCATCATCTTCATGGCGCGCCGCATGTGGTTGCAGTTCCGAGAGCGGATGATCGAACCCGCCGTGATCGAGGCGCAGGAAACCTTTGACCATATCGACGCGCGTGCCGACCGGGCAAAGGCGGGCATCAGCGGCTGGTTCCGGCGGACCTTCGGGCGAAAGTGATCCGGGGGAAACCCCGGCGCTTGCCGCTTCATCTTGGCAAAAATACCCGAAATTCCGCCGCTTACCGCCCGTGACCGGCCCGGATCAGATCGGCAGCCCGTTCTGCGATCATGATGGTGGGCGCATTGGTGTTGCCGCCGATCAGCCGGGGCATGACGCTGGCATCGACCACGCGCAGCCCTGCGATGCCGTGCAGGCGCAGGTGCGGGTCGACCACCGCCATGTCATCCTGCCCCATGCGGCAGGTGCCGACCGGGTGATAGATCGTATCGGCGCGGGCGCGGATGTCTGTCTCCAGCGCTGCATCGCTGCCGTCATGGCCGTAAAGCCGCTTGCCCCGCCAAGGAGCGAGTGGCGGGGCCGCCATCCCCTGTTCCAAAAGCCGCACCCCGGCCTTAAGCGTTTCAAGGTCGCGCGGATCCGACAGAAAGGCCGGGTCGATGCGCGGTGGGCTTGCGGGATTGGCGTCGTGCAGGCCAACCGTGCCACGGCTTTCGGGGCGCAAGACGCAGACATGGGCGGAATATCCATCGGCCAGATGGATGCGGCGCATATGGTTATCTACCATGGCGATGACGAAATGCACTTGCAGATCAGGGCGTTGCAGGCCGGGCCGGGAGCTCAAGAAAGCGCAGCCTTCTGCCCCCGGTGTGGTCAGCACGCCGGTGCCCGTGGTGCGGAACGGGGCCCATCCCCGGATCAGCCGCATTAGACCTGCCGGGTTGAAGCCCACGACGTCGGGCCGCAGCGACTTCCAGATCAGCGTGTGATCCAGATGGTCCTGCAGGTTCCGCCCGACGCCGGGCAGGGCGTGCTGGACCTTGATGCCATGGGCGCCGAGCTCATCCTCCGGTCCGATCCCGGACAGGAGAAGGAGTTGGGGTGACCCAAAAGCCCCGGCCGAAAGGATCACCTCGCGCCGCGCGGCAAGCGACAGGCGGCGACGATTATGCTTCAGGATCAACCCCTTGGCGCGACCTTCCTCGATCACGATCCGCTCGGCCAGCGCCCCTGTCAGCACGGTCAGGTTCGGGCGTTGCATCACTGGGTGGAGGTAGGCGGCGGCGGCAGAGCAGCGGCGGCCTTTCTTGGGGCCGTGGTGGAATTGCGTGACTTGGAACAGCCCCGCGCCGGTCTGGTCGGGGCCGTTGAAATCGGGGTTCTCGGGCAGTTGCAGGCTTTCCATCGCCTGCACAAAGGCGCGGGTGATGGCATGCGGACTGGCCTGATCGGCGACCTGCAGGGGGCCTTCGGCCCCGTGCAGCGCCGATCGGCCACGGGAATTT
>PNND01000487.1 GCA_013824045.1 Rhodobacter sp.
CGCAGCCCTTGGCAGCCTCTGGCGCGAATACCCCGATTGCCTGATGCAGACCCACCTTTCCGAACAGACGGATGAAATCGCATGGGTCCGCGACCTCTTTCCCCAGTCGCGCGATTATCTGGATACCTACGAATCCCAAGGCCTCCTGCGCGAAGGCGCCGTCTATGGCCACGCCATCCATCTGACCGAACGGGAAAAATCCCGCCTGATCGAAGCCGGTGCCAGCCTCGTGCACTGCCCCACCTCCAACACCTTCATCGGATCGGGTCTCTTCGACATGTCCCTCGCCCATAGCCTGCGCGTGGGCCTTGCCACCGATACCGGCGGCGGGTCCTCCTTTTCCATGCTGCACACCATGGCCGCCGCCTATGAGGTGGCACAACTGCGCGGCCAAGCCCTCCACCCCTCGCAACTGATCTGGCTCGCCACCGTCGGCTCCGCCCGTGCCCTGCGGGCCGAGCACCGCATCGGCAACATCGCCCCCGGCATGGAGGCCGACCTCACCATCCTCGACCTCGCCTCCACCCCCGCCATCGCGCAGGCCACGGCACGAGCCGAAACCCTCTGGCAGGCGCTCTTCCCCACCATCATGATGGGCGATGACCGCGCCATCCGCGACGTCTGGATCGGCGGCGCCCCCCTGCGCTGACGGCACAGGCGTCCCTTGGATCAGGATCAGGCGCGCGCACGTTCTCCATGATCCCGAAGGCCCCTCCCAACCAGACCGAACCCGATCCCGCCCGGGTCAAAATCAATCAAATACCGAACGTTAACCCTAACGCTCCGCCCCCTATTCATCTTGGCAAAAATACCCTCAGGGGGTGAATTGGCGCATCGCGCCAAGAGGGGGCGGAACGCCCCCTGCCTTACCTTCCCGCCATCGCCGGAAACGCAAAACGATAGGCCAGCGCCACGCCCCCCGCGCCGCCGATCACATTGCCGATGCTCACCCAGATCAGGTTTCCAACCGCCCCCACCAGTGGCACCTCGCCCCCCGCCAGCCAGCCCAGCGGCAACAGGAACATATTGGCCACCGAATGCTCCAACCCCAACGCCACAAAAGCCGTCACCGGCCACAGCACCGCCAACACCCGATCCGTCACCGACCGCGCCGCGAAACTCAGCCAGACCGCAAGGCACACAAGCGCATTGCAGAGCGCCCCGCGCAGCACGGCCTCCACAGGCCCCAGCCCCGCCTTGGCCTCCGCCGCCCGCACCGCCACCGCCCCCATCGGCCCGTCCATCAGCCCGCTCGCCCCAAATGCCAGCGCAAGCCCCACCGCCCCGATCAGGTTGCCCAGCCAGACAATCCCCCAATTCCGCAGCAAGGCCCCCGGCGTGATCCGCCGATCCACCGCCGCCATCACCATCAGCGCATTCCCGGTGAACAACTCCGCCCCGCCCACGACCACAAGGATCAGCCCCAGCGCAAAGACCGCACCGCCCAGCACGCGGCCCGGGCCAGAGCCGGGATCCACCCCCGCCATCGCCACACACCAGGCCGCCGCCCCAAACCCGATGAAAGCCCCCGCCAGCACCGCCAGCACCAGCATCCGCCCGGCGGGCAGCGCGGCCTTGGCCACCCCCGCTGTCTCGATCAGCGCGGCAATCTCGGCCGGCCTATAGGCATCCCCCTGCATCCCATGTCCCATCCGCTGCCCCGATCAGCAGCTTGCACGACACTGGAACAGGCACCTTGCGTCAGATCAATCGCGGGAAAGACCCCTACTCGGCCAGTTCCCACCCGTCGGGATAGAAATCATGCGCCAGCGCGATTTCTGTCGCCACGCGCTCCTTGTCCCAGATCGCCTCGGGCGTCACTGGGATCGGCCCGAAACTGGCGATCACCGTCTCATTGTCGCCCACCCGCCTCGGCTTGAACCCCCGCGCCTTCAACGCCTTCTCGAACGCATTCCAATTCGCGTCCGTCTCCTCGACGAAGAACATGAAATCGATCACTGATTCCTTCGGCAGGTTCTTCACCCCCTTGAAGGTGGCAAAGGTGTCGCGTCGCTGGGCTTCAAAGTTGTGTGACATATCCGCCCCCTATCACCCCATCAACCGTGCCGCCAGACGGTTCTGCCGCTCCACCACGCGGGGCAAGTCAATCGTCACCATCTCGCCACCCCGAACCACCGGGCGCCCCTCGACAAACAGATCGCGCACCCGCGACGGGCCGCACAACAGCAGCGCCGCCACCGGGTCCCACGCCCCCGCGCTTTCCACGCCGCCCATGTCCCACACTGCCACATCCGCCCGCATCCCCGGCACCAGCGCCCCGCAATCATCGCGCCCCAGCACCCTTGCACCCCCCAGCGTAGCAATCTCCAGCGCCTCGCGCACCCCCATCGCATCGGCCCCCAGCGCCACCCGCTGCAGCAGCATCGCCATCCGCGCCTCACCTACCAGATTGCCCGCGTCGTTGCTGGCTGACCCATCAACGCCAAGCCCCACCTTGACCCCGGCATCCCGCATCGCACGCACCGGCGCGATGCCCGACCCAAGGCGACAATTCGAACATGGACAATGCGCCACCCCCGTCCCGGACCGGGCAAAAAGATCAATTTCCGAACCATCCAGCTTCACGCAATGGGCATGCCACACATCATCGCCAGTCCACCCCAACTCCTCCGCATATTGCCCCGGACGGCAACCGAACTGCGCAAGGCTATAGGCAATATCCTCGTCATTCTCGGCCAGATGGGTGTGGAGCATCACCCCCTTGTCCCGCGCCAGCAGCGCCGCCTCGCGCATCAGATCGCGGCTGACTGAGAACGGTGAACAGGGTGCCAACCCCACCCGCACCATCGCCCCGGGTCGCTTGTCGTGAAAAGCATCCACCGCCCGGATGCAATCCTCCAGAATCGCCGCCTCGCGCTCCACCAGACTGTCGGGCGGAAGTCCCCCGGCGCTTTCGCCTATGCTCATCGC
>PNND01000332.1 GCA_013824045.1 Rhodobacter sp.
CGGGATGCGCCAGCGCATCCTGATCGCATCGGCCTTTGCGGCGGAACCCAAACTGATCGTGGCGGATGAACCGACCACCGCGCTGGATGTGACGGTGCAGAAACAGATCCTGAAACTGATCGCCGGGATGCAGGCCCGCCACGGCACGGCGCTCTTGTTCGTCACGCATGATCTGGGCGTGGTGTCCAAGGTCTGTCAGAACCTGTCGGTGCTCTATGCCGGGATGGTGGTTGAAGACAGCAAGGTGGCCGATTTCTTCGCCACCCCGCGCCATGCCTATTCCGCCGCCCTGCTGGCCGCGACGCCGAAATACACCGATCCCGCCGCCGGGCTGAACCCCGTGCCCGATGCCGTGATCGACGCGGTCCGCGCTGAAGTGGCGGCCTTCGACCGGGGGACCGCGTGATGGATCTCTACCAGATCGACAACCTGACCCTGTCGCTGGCCGACATGACCGCCAAACCCCTGTTCGGGGCCGCGCCGCGCATCGAGATTCTCAAGGGCCTCACCTTCACCATCCCCAAGGGCGCGGTCGTGGGCATCGTCGGCGGCTCCGGGTCGGGCAAATCCACGCTGGGCCGCGCGCTGGTGCGGCTTCTGGAACCGTCCGGCGGCGCGCTCCGCTTCGACGGCACCGATATCACCCATCTGCCCGAGCCCGCCCTGCGCCCGATGCGGCGGCGGTTTCAAATGATCTTTCAGGACCCCATGTCCTCGCTCAACCCGCGCCACCGGGTGGGCACCATCATCGCCGAACCCCTGCGCCTGCACGGGGTGGACAGCGTCGCTGACCGCGTCGCCCGCGCGCTCGATCACGTCGGCCTGCCTGCGCATTTCGCCACGCGCTTCCCGCATGAACTGTCGGGCGGGCAGCGCCAGCGTGTCGGCATCGCCCGCGCCATCGCGCTGGAACCCGATTTCATCCTTGCCGATGAAATCGTCTCCGGCCTCGACGTCTCATCACAGGCGCAGGTGCTGAACCTCTTGGAACGGCTCGTGGCCGATCTCGGCCTGACGCTCGCCTTCATCAGCCATGACCTTTCGGTCATCCGCCGCCTCTGCCAACGCACCATCGTCCTGCACCAAGGCCGGATCGTCGAGGATCGCCCCACGGCAGATCTCTTCGCCACCCCGCAGGCCGCCTATACCCGCGACCTCTTGGATGCGATCCCGCTGCCCGATCCCGCTCAGGTATGGGCCTGAGGGCCCCCAACAGGCCGCCGCTCCACCACTTCCGCCGGCTCCATCAGGCTTTCCAGCTTGGCCTTAACATCCTCGGGCCAGACCATCGAGGTGTGGCTGTCCAGCCAGCTTGCCGCCAGCACCTGCTCCACCGACCAGCGATGCTCATCCCCGCAATGCACCGTATGCTTCAACCGCAGCGACGATTTGCCCACCTTCAGCACCGTCAGCCGGAAGGTCAGCTTGTCGCCAAAGAAGGACGGTTTGGAAAAATCGCAGGACAGATGCACCGTGGGCGTGCCCCAGCGTTCCTTCCAAATGATCTCATGCCAAGGCCAGCCGATATGGGTCCAGAATTCCTCGACCACCCCGTTTAGGATGTTCATATAGGCCGGGTAATAGGCCGTACCGGAAATGTCGCAATCGCCAAAGCGCAGCATCCTGTCGGTCGTGAAGCAAACGGTCATCCTGTCCTCCCTTTTCCCGCCAATGGGCCGCATCCGTGCGGCCTTGGTCAAGGGTGAAGTCCCGCCCGCTGTGCCAGCCCCGCCGCGCGCACCACATCGGCCACCTGCATCAACTGCTTGGACAAGGGCGATGTGCGCCGCCAGACCATGCCGATCCGCCGCGATGGCTGCGCCCCGTTGAACCGCGCGATGGATACATGGGCCGACCGCGTCTCTACCGCCACCGCCATTTCCGGGATCAAGGTCACCCCAATCCCCGCCCCCACCATCTGCACCAGCGTGGACAGGCTACTGCCATCCAGCAATTCGCGCGGCGCCGCTTGGCCCGCATAGCAAAACGACAGCGCCTGATCGCGAAAACAATGCCCTTCTTCCAGCAACAAGAGCCGCATCTCGCGCAGCTTTTCCGGGTTCGGCACCGGCTTGCCCGCCTCGGCCCCGGGGCGGACCAACACGAAATCCTCGGCAAACAGATCAACCTCGGTCAGCGATGGCTCTGACACAGGCAGCGCCACAATGGCGGTGTCCAGCCGCCCCTCCTCCAGCTCGCGGATCAGCTTGGGCGTCACCGTTTCGCGCAGATGGACGTCCAGCCCCGGATTGGCCTCGGTCAGCCGCGCGATGATGGCAGGCAGCAGATAAGGCGCGATCGTCGGGATCACGCCGATCCGCAGCCGCCCGGAAAGATTGCCCCGCGCCGCCCGCGCCATATCGGCCAACTCTTCCACCCCGCGCAAAATCTCGCGCGCGCGTAGCAAGGTTTCCTCGCCGAACCCGGTCAGCCGCACCTGCCGCGCGCCCCGCTCGAACAGGTCCGACCCCAGCACCGCCTCCATCTCGCGGATCTGCATCGACAGCGCGGGTTGCGAAATCGAACAGGCCTCCGCCGCGCGGCCAAAATGGCCGTGCTGGGCCAGGGCCTCGAAATAGCGCAACTGCTTCAGCGTCAGGTTTATCATAATGTGAACTTATCACGACAATCAGAAAATCCAACTTAAACTAATCGAAATCCGGTGTTAGAACGATTCCATTCCGGCAGGCCGCCACCCGACTCACGGGTGAAGCACGCCCGCCCTGTGCAACCCTAGGAGAGCGATATGGACGGAAACGACGTTGGCAAATGCCCGGTGGTTCATGGCGGCCAGACCACGACCGGCAAGACCGTGATGGATTGGTGGCCCAAGGCGCTGAACCTCGACATCCTGCATCAGCATGACACCAAGTCGAACCCGCTCAAGGGCTTCAACTACCGGGACGAGGTCAAG
>PNND01000260.1 GCA_013824045.1 Rhodobacter sp.
TCTTCGGGCCTTCGGATTGGGGGGCCGAACCCGGCCCGTGCTACTCGCGCGGCGAATTAAGCCGCCGCCGGGGGAAAATCAAGCGGGAATGGCAGCATTTGCTGGCCGACCGGTCACCGATTGCTGGAAGGGGCCGCCTCGGGCGCGGGCGGATTCGGCGGCAGACCGAACCATTCCGGGTTTTCAAGGAACCACTCCTCCACCCGCTTCACCGCGTTGTAGGACAGCGCTTCCATCTGTTCCTTCTTGTTCCGCGTCAAACCGGTGCCGATCACCGTCTCGCCCGACAGGCTTTCAAACACGGTGAACTGCTTGCCCTCAGCATTCAGCTTCTGCTGGGCCGCGTCGTCCCAGATATTGGCGGTGATCACCAGAACAGACTTCGGCGCCGCCACCACCGGAATGCCGGGCGGGGCCAGCGCATAGCCGTCGACCGAAATCCCGATGTTGTAAAGCTTCGGCCCCTGATAGCGGCCAAAGCGGTTGGCGACGGCATCCTTCATCACCGCCTCCCACTCCTCCACCGACGCCTCGCGCGAAATCGGCACCTTCTGCACATTGTCGGCAACAACGATATTCAGCCCCAGCGCAAAATCCCCCAAGGGAACCGGCGGCTCCTCCAGATCGCTCCTGCCACAACCTGCCAGCACGGCAAACCCGATGAAAAAAGCCACTCGGCGAAGGGTCAGCATGGGGTCTCCCGTCTGTCTCGGCCCGCAGGCCATCGCCCATCCGATAGCCTTTGCAACGCCGCTGCGCAACGGTTGCCCGTTGCCCAGAACCTCCCGTCACCTATCTTTGATGGGCTCAGCAAGGGAAAATCCATGTCCCCTCGTGTCCGGATCACCGATACGCAAGGCCCGCCGCTGCCCGTGCGCGTGCCTCTGGCGCAGGAACCGCTCGGTATCCTCGGCACCCTGCGCGCCGGGCGGCGAAACCTTCTGGAACTCATCCCCGAACAGGCCACCCGCGCACCGATCGTGTCGAACAACAACGGCAAGCGCTGGCACATGATCATGGATCCCGAAGCTCTGCGCCGCGTGCTGCGCGACCGGGTCGAGGATTATCCCAAATCCGATGTCACCAAGCTGATCCTCGGCCCCGGCATCGGCGAGTCGCTCTTCATCGCCGAAGGGCAGGAATGGCTCTGGCAGCGCCGCACCGCCGCGCCCGTCTTTTCGCACCGCAACGTGGCCGCCCTCGCCCCGGTGATGACAGCCGCCACAGAACGCGCCTCCGCCCGGTTCAAAGCCGCCACAGGCCGCGCGGCGGATGCTTTCGAGGAAATGGTCACCGCCACCTTCGAAGTGATCTCCGACGTCACCTTCTCGGGCGGCGACGGGTTTGACCGCGACGCCGTCCACCGCGCCATCGACGCCTACATCGCGCAAACCGCCAAGGTCTCACTCTTGGATATCCTCGGCGCCCCGCCTTGGGTGCCGCGCCCGTCGCGCCTGATCGCAGGCTCGGGCCTGCGCGACATGAAGGCCGTGGCCGATGCCGCCATCACCCGCCGCCGCGCCAGCGGCAGCCCGGGCATCCCCGACCTGCTCGATCTTCTGATGGCCGGCGAAGACCCGAAATCCGGCCGTCGGATGACAACGGCGGAACTGCGCGACAATCTTCTCACCTTCATCGTGGCAGGGCATGAGACGACAGCCCTAACCCTTTCATGGGCGCTCTATCTCTGTGCCTTCGATCCCGCCGTTCAGGCCCGCGCCCGCAGCGAAGCACAGGCCCTGCTCGGCCCCCGCGCCGCCACGGCGGCGGATGTCCCGCACCTGCCCTATGTCCGGCAGGTGATCGACGAAACCCTGCGCCTCTATCCGCCCGCCGCCTTTCTCTCGCGCACCGCGCAAAAGCCCGACACGCTCTGCGACCGCCCGGTCAAACCGGGCGATACGGTCATCCTGCCGATCTACGCCCTGCACCGCCATCACAGCCACTGGCCCGATCCCGACCGCTTCGATCCAGAACGCTTCGCCCCCGGCCATCAGACCGACCGATTCACCTTCCTGCCCTTTGGCGATGGCCCGCGCATCTGCATCGGGGCCAACTTCGCGATCCAAGAGGCGGTCATCATCCTTGCCACCCTGCTGGCCCGCTTCCGCTTCACCCTCATCCCCGGCAAGACACCGAAACCCGTGATGATCCTCACGCTCCGCCCCGAAGGAGGCATCTGGCTGGGAATCGAACCCGCCTGAACCAAGCCCGGTATCACCCGGCGCGGCATCATCCGGCGCGTGATCAGCAAAGGTGCAACAGACGAAAATCGTTGCAACTTCGCGCTTTTGTCTGGGTTGCAAACGGCGCGGCCGATACTAACCTATGCGGTGAATGGGGCGGTGGCGTTGGCTCTCTCGCTTTCCGTTCGTGTGCAGTAACGAGTGCGTCCGCGACGGGTTTCCTTGTCGCGGACGGTTCGCACGGCAAAGCGGTCAGCCGCAAATGCCCTTCAACGCCTGCCATTCCGCATCGCTCAGCACGGGCTGCGCCGCAGCCCCGCCCGCCTCCCGCGCCGCCTCGGCGCGGTTGCCGCTCGCCGGATGGGTGGACAATATCTCCGGCACATCCACGCCCATCCCCTCGATCCGTTCAAAGAAGGCGGCCAGCCCTTCCGTCCCGATCCCCGTGCGCTGCAACAGCGCAAAGGCAAAGGCATCCGCCGCCGCCTCGGCCTCGCGGGTATAGGACGCACTCAGCATATGATCGCCCAGCAGGCCGATCACCGTGCCCCCCGTCACATCGCCCAGCACCAGCGCCAATATCCCCGCCGATCCGGCCTGCCGAAACGCCAGCCGCGTGGGATCGCGCGCCTCCACATGGCCGATCTCATGCGCCAGCACGCCCGCCACTTCCTCGGCCGTCTCGGCCTCATCCAGCAGCCCCCGGATGATCACCACCTGCCC
>PNND01000153.1 GCA_013824045.1 Rhodobacter sp.
TTGGCTGATCACCTCAACCACAGCCTCGCCGTCCAGCCCGGCCTTTTGGCCGAAGGCCAGTGCTTCGGACAGGCCCTGCATCAGGCCAGCGATGCAGATCTGGTTCATCATCTTGGCCAATTGTCCGGCCCCGCTGTCGCCAAGGCGGCGGCAGATGCGGGCATAGGCGGCGATGATGGGTTCGGCGCGGTCGTAATCCTCGATACTGCCGCCGCACATCACGGAAAGGACGCCGTTTTCGGCCCCGGCCTGCCCGCCCGAGACGGGGGCATCGACAAAGCCGATGCCTTGTGCGGCGGCGATGCCTGCAAGGTGGCGGGTGATCTGGGCCGAGACGGTGGTGTGATCGACAAAGACGGTGCCCGGGGCCATAGCGGCGAAGGCACCGTCGGGGCCGGTGCAGATATGCGCGAGGTCATCGTCATTGCCCACGCAGGCCATGACGAATTCGGCGCCTGCCACGGCCTCGGCCGGGGTGCGGCCGAGCGTGCCGCCATGGGCGGCGACCCAGGCTTCGGCCTTGGCCGTGGTGCGGTTGTAGACCGTCACCTGATGCCCCTTGGCCGCGAGATGCCGCGCCATCGGCCCGCCCATCACGCCAAGGCCCAGAAATGCCAGTCGCGCCATCGTTTCCCCCGTTGGATTGCCCTTCGATCTGCGATGGACTAGGAAGCCATACGGTAACCGTCGTCAAGAACAGGCCCCCGATGTTCCTTGTCTTTCGCTGGATGTTGCGCCTGTTCACAGGGATGATCGTCCTGTCGTTGCTGACGGGGATGATCCTGTACTATTTCCTGTCGCGCTCTATGCCCGACTATGACGAGGATTTCGATATTGCGGGGATTTCGGCCCCGGTCGAGATCGTGCGCAACAATGACAATGTGCCCCATATCTTTGGCGCGACGGATGCGGATGTGTTCTTTGCCATTGGCTTTGCCCATGCACAGGATCGGCTGTGGCAGATGACGATGCTGCGCCGCACGGTGCAGGGGCGTTTGTCCGAGATGTTTGGCAACCGGACGCTGCGGATCGATGAATTAATGCGGCGCTATGATCTGTACGGTCTGGCGCAGGAGTCGGTAGCCGTTCAGGACACCACCACGCAGGCGGCGCTGGAGGCCTATGCGCGGGGCGTCAATGCATGGATCAGCGAAGTGAACCGCGAGGCGCGCGGGCGCGGTGCGCCGGAAATGTTCCTGTTTTCCAACGAGATCGCGGCTTGGCAACCGGCGGATTCTATTGCCATCCTGAAGCTGATGGCGCTGCAACTGTCGGGGCAGTTGGAGAATGAGGTGTTGCGGGCGCGGATGTCTTTGGTGCTGCCGGACGCGCGCGTAAGCGACATCCTGCCCGATGCTCCCGGAAGCGGCGTGACCGCCCTGCCCGACTATTCCAGCCTTGTGCCGGGGGTCAGCCCGAGCCTTGAGCCGATCCGGCGGGCATCGAATGATGGGCTCTCGCCCTTCCCCACGCGGGAACTGGCGGGGGCGTCGAATGCCTGGGCGGCGGTTCCGGCGCGGTCGGCGGCGGGTGGATCCCTGCTGGCCAATGACCCGCATCTGGGGTTCACCGCGCCGACGGTGTGGTATCTGGCGCGGCTGGAACTGGCGGCGGGCGGTGTGATCGGCGGCACAATCCCCGGCATTCCAGCCATTCTGGTGGGGCGGTCCGAGGCATTGGGCTGGGGGCTCACGTCCAGCTATCTGGATGATCAGGACCTGTTCATCGAAGAGGTGAACCCCGATAACCCGGAGCAATACCGCACGCCGGACGGGTGGAAGGATTTCGTCACCCGCCGGTCGATCATCACGGTGAAGGACGAGGCCCCGGTCACGATCACCCTGCGCTGGACGGATAATGGCCCGGTGCTGCCCGGCACGCATTATGACATCGGATCGGTCACCCCGCCGGGGCATGTGGCGGCCTTGTCATGGACGGCGCTTACAGGGGCGGACACGTCGATGACGGCGGTGATCCGAATGATGGGCGCCGGGTCGGTGACCGAAGCGATGGAGATGGGCCGTCTGGTGGTCGCGCCGGCGCAGAATGTGATGCTGGCCGATCAGCGCGGGGTTGCGATGCAGTTGATGGGCGCGATGCCCGCCCGCGACCCCGGCCATCAAAGCAAGGGGCGGATGCCGGTTCCCGGCTGGATCGCCGAGAACCGCTGGCAGGGGATGCTGCCTTATGAGGACAATCCGCGGGTGATGAACCCTACCTCGGGATTGTTGGGCAATACCAACAACAAGACGGTGGACCGGCCCTTTCCGCTGCATGTGTCTTATGACTGGGGCGATACCCAGCGTATTCAGCGCTGGCTGACGCTGATGCAGGCGCGTGAGGTGCATACGCGGGAAAGCTTCATCGAGGCGCAGTTGGACACGGTAAGTTTCACCGCGCGGTCGCTGTTGCCGTTGATCGGGGCGGATCTGTGGTTCACCGGCGAGGCGGCCCCCGAGGGCACGCCGGAACGGCTGCGCCAGCGCGCGCTGGAGATCTTGGCGGCATGGAATGGCGAGATGAGCGAGCATCTGCCGGAGCCGCTGATCTATCAGGCTTGGGTGCGGGCCTTGCAGGACCGGTTGATCCGCGATGATCTGGGGCCGCTGGCGGATACGTTCACGCATATCGAACCGCTGCTGATCGAGCGGGTTTACCGCAATGTGGATGGGGCCAGTGTGTGGTGCGATGTGGTGCAATCTGCGGTGGTGGAAAGCTGCGCCGATCTGGCACGGATCGCGCTGGATGAGGCGCTGCTGACCTTGCAGGAAACCTATGGGCCGAACCCCGAAAGCTGGCGCTGGGGCGATGCGCATCAGGCGACGCATGACCATCCGGTGCTGGGGAACCTGCCGGTGCTGCGCTATTTCGTGAACATCCGGCAATCGACCAGCGGTGATGACCA
>PNND01000475.1 GCA_013824045.1 Rhodobacter sp.
CTCATTGGCCCGCAACGTGGCCGCCGTGTCGGTGGTGAAATAGGGGTTGCCCGTTCCGGCCGCAAAGATCACCACGCGCTTCTTTTCCAGATGCCGCACCGCGCGGCGGCGGATGTAAGGTTCACAGACCTGATCCATCGGGATCGCGCTGATCACGCGGGTGAACACCCCGATCTGCTCCAGCGCCGATTGCATCGCCAGCGCGTTCATCACCGTGGCCAGCATCCCCATGTAATCCGCCGTCGTCCGCTCCATCCCCTGCGCCGATCCGGCCAGACCGCGAAAGATGTTGCCGCCGCCGATGACCATACAGATCTCGACCCCCAGATCATGTACCGACTTCACCTCCTGCGCGATGCGCTGGACTGTGGGCGGATGCAGCCCGAAGCCCTGATCCCCCATCAGCGCCTCACCCGAGATCTTGAGCATCACGCGGCTGTATTTGACCGCAGCATCAAGACCCGGTTTGGACATGGAAAACCCCGTTTTCAGTATATCGGTTGGACTGCGCCGCAAAATGTATGAAAACGGCGGCAGGTTCAACCGGGAACGGCAGGCCGGAATCGCGAATGTCGGCACCGCGCAGAGAGGGCCCTGCCCTTGCCGTACCCCGCCCCGGCCCGAACCAACGGACGTTGAGAAGGAACCATCCCCTTGGGCTTTGATCTGTCGGTCCTCTCGCGCGAAGCCCCGATCCTGATCGCCGGCCCCACCGCCAGCGGCAAATCGGCGCTTGCCATGGACTTGGCCGCCCGCGACGGGCGCGTGATCGTGAATGCCGACGCGCTGCAGGTCTATGACTGCTGGCGCATCCTGACCGCCCGCCCCTCTGCGCAGGACGAATCCGCCCTGCCCCACGCCCTTTACGGCCATATCTTGCGCGACGCGCCCTATTCCGTTGGCCATTGGCTGCGTGAGGTGACCCCGTACCTGTCCCGCCCTGTCGTCATCGTGGGCGGCACCGGCCTTTACTTCAGCGCCCTCACTGAAGGGCTGGCCGACATCCCGCCCACACCCGCCGCCATCCGGGCCGAGGCTGACCAACGCCTGTCGCAGCACGGCCCCGCCGACCTGCTGGCCGATCTCGACCCCGCCACCGCCGCCCGGATCGACACGCGAAACCCCGCCCGCATCCAGCGCGCATGGGAAGTGCAGCGCAGCACAGGGCGCGGCCTCGCCGCCTGGCAAGACCAGACCGGCGCGCCGCTGCTGCCCCTGTCGCGCGCGCAGGCGCTGGTCCTGCGGCCCGATGTCGATTGGCTCAACTCTCGCATCGACCTACGCTTCGACCAGATGATCGCGGCCGGCGCGCTTGCGGAAGCCCGCGCCGAACTGCCCCACTGGCAGCCCAACCGCCCCTCGGCCCGCGCCATCGGTGCACCCGAACTGATTGCCCATCTGCGTGGCGAGATGCCCCTTCCCGATGCCATCGCGGCGGCCAAAATCGCCTCGCGCCAATACGCCAAGCGTCAGCGCACATGGTTTCGCTCGCGCATGGCGGGTTGGCGCAGCCTCCCCCTGCCCTAAGGCGATACCCGCCAAAAAGGACTGCCACAGATCTGCAACAACTCAAGGTTATCAACAGGCTGCGATTGCCTTGTGGATAACTGCCCCCTTTTGCCATCTTTTTGCTTGGGTTCATTGCAATCACAGGTCTATGATTCGTTAACAACTTGGCGGAAGTGCCTTTGATGCAAGACCAAAACCATGCAGCGGCCGGTTCGGGCGTGGCGGGCGGGGAACCCCGCCTCGTGGCGATCCCGCGACTCGCTGCTGGTGGCCGTTGGCGGGTCGAGGCGATGCGCGCCATCTCCGAACCCATGCTCCTCTGGTTCACCAAAGGTCAGGGCCGCATCACCGTGGCCGGGGTCACCCGCGGCTACACCGCCAACAACGCCGTCTTCATCCCTGCAGGTGTGATGCACGGCTTCGAGGTCGGCCCGCAGGTCTTTGGCAATGCCGTCTTCTTCGGCAAGGATTGCACCATCCCCCTGCCGCAGACCCCGCAAATCCTCCGCATCCGCGAAGTGCATGCCGCGCAAGAGGCGAATGTTATCTTCGACATGATCCTGCGCGAGATGAATTCCGACAGCCCCGCCCATGAACGGGCCACAAGCCATTACCTTGGTCTGCTGGGCGTCTGGCTCGAACGGCAGGTCGCCAAGGCTGCGCCGGAACAGGGCAAACCCGATGCCGCCCGCCGCCTCGTCGCGCGTTACACCGCGCTCATCGAACAGGATTTTCGCTCAGGCGCCGGAGTGGGCGATTTTGCCGCCGCGCTTGGCGTCACCCCCACCCATCTGTCGCGCTGCTGCCGTCAGGCCTGTGGACGGTCGGCCATCACCATCCTGCAAGACCGCCGCATCTTCGAGGCCCGCCGCCTCTTGGCCGAAACGCGGATGCCGGTCGGCCAGATCGGCGCCAGCATCGGATTCACCTCTGCGGCCTACTTCACCCGCGCCTTCCAGCACCTGACCGGCAAATCCCCCACCGAGTTCCGCCGTTCCCAGTGACGGACGTCCTTCGGCCCACAATCCGCCCCCATCAGCGATGCCATCGCCCGGAATCGTCTCAAATCTGTCGCGAACCGACTGCCATAGGGCGAATCCAAGCGTTGACGTAGCACCGAAAAAGATGCGCTATGGTGTTCGCGAAGTGCGCGTCCTTGGCTGTGCAGCGGTTTTCCATGTCGATGCTCTCATGGAATAATCCTGCTCAACCAGTGCGCGAAACCGACATAAAAATAATAAAGTCAAAGCCACACTAGGGAGACCGACATGAAAGACACGCTCGACATCGCCGCACTGCATCCGGCGGCAACGATGTATGCCAACGAACTGCGTCAGGGGCAGCTGTCCCGCCGCGAATTCC
>PNND01000329.1 GCA_013824045.1 Rhodobacter sp.
ACGCAACATGCCCGGCTTTGCCAATATCCCTGCCGATCGCTGGCTGGCCGAGGCGCGGCTGCATTACACCGCCACCGATGCCGGGCTGAAGATCACCTATGACCCCGCCCTGCGCGACGCCTTCCTCGCCGCCTTCGATGGCCCACCCGCCGATCTCTGGCCGCTTTTCGATGCCTGCGCGGGCCTGCCCCTTGCCCTGATCCGGGGCGCGAACTCCGATCTTCTCACCCCCGCGACCACCGCCGAGATGCGCAGCCGCCGCCCCGACATGATCTTCGCCGAGGTTCCGGACCGCGCCCACATCCCCTTTCTTGATGAGCCCGAAAGCCTCGCCGCCATCACCGCCTTCCTGAAAGCCTGCGGCGCATGACCGACATCACCCTGATCGACGCCGCCGCCGCCCGCTTGCGCGGCCATGCCCGCGTGACACCGCTGCTGAACGCGCCGCTTCTCGATGCCGCCTTTGGCCGCCGCATCTTCATCAAGGCCGAATGCCTGCAGCTTACCGGATCGTTCAAGTTCCGGGGCGGCTGGTCCGCCATCTCGGCACTGGACCCCACAACCCGCGCGCGCGGCGTGCTGGCCTATTCCTCCGGCAACCACGCCCAAGGCGTGGCCCTTGCCGCCCAGCGCCACGACATCCCCGCCACGATCATCATGCCGTCTGACGCCCCGCAGGTGAAAATCGCCAACACCCGCGCCTATGGGGCCGAGGTGATCCTGTATGATCGCGCGACGGAAGACCGCGACGCCATCGGCGCCCGCCTGACGGCGGAACGCAGCCTGACGCTCATCAAACCTTTTGACGATCCGCAGGTCATCGCAGGCCAAGGCACCACGGGCCTTGAAATCGCCACCCAAGCCGCCGAGGCGGGGATCGAAAGCGCCACCGTCATCACCTGCTGCGGCGGCGGCGGACTGACCGCCGGCATCGCCCTCGCGCTTCAGGCCCGCGCGCGGGGGCTCACCGTCCGCACCGCCGAACCCGCAGGATTCGACGATGCCGCCCGCTCCCTCGCCTCTGGCCGCATCGAACGCAACGCCGCCATGACCGGATCGATCTGCGACGCGATCCTGACCCCCGCCCCCGGCAACCTCACCTTCCCGATCCTGCAGCGCCTCTGCGGCCCCGGCCTTGTGGCAACGGATGATGAGGCGCTTCACGCCATGGCGCTGGCCTTCACCCATCTGCGGATTGTTCTGGAACCGGGCGGCGCCATCGCGCTGGCCGCCGCCCTGTTCCGCGAAAACCTGCCCGACACCGTGATCTGCACCGCCTCCGGCGGCAATGTGGATGCGGAAACCTTCCGCCTCGCGCTCGACCGCTTCACCACCTGACTGCTCTTTCCGAACCTTTTCCTATCCCGAATAGCCCGTATTGCCCCTCTGGGATTTCAGAATCGAACATGCCCCCCGTCTTCCTGCCCGACCTGCGCCTGAATGCCGAAATCAGCGGCCCGCCCTCCGGCCCGCCGCTTGTGATGATCCATGCCCTCGGCACCAACCTGCATATCTGGGATGAGGTGCTCCCCCTCCTCCCCCCCGGCCTGCGCATCCTGCGCTTTGATCTGCGCGGGCATGGCGGGTCTGACGTGCCATCTGCCCCCTACAACATGGGCACGCTCATCCGCGATGCCGAACGCCTGATGGACCATTTCGCCATGAAGGATTCCGTCATCCTCGGCCTCTCCATCGGCGGCCTTATCGCGCAGGGCCTCGCCGTCAAACGGCTCGACCTCGTCCGCGCGATGATCCTGTCAAACACCGCCGCCCGCATCGGCCGCCCCGAACAGTGGCAGGCCCGCATCGCCGCCATCCGTGCGACGGGAATGGAGTCGCTGACGGATGCCACAATGGAGCGCTGGCTGGGCCGCAAATGGCGCGACCATCCCGCCCTACCGCGCCTGCAACACACCTTCCTCGGCACCGATCCCGAAGGCTGGATGGGCTGCGCGGCCGCCATCGCGGGCACCGATTTCTTCGAAACCACCGCCACGCTCACCCTGCCTACCCTCGCCATAGCAGGCGCGAATGACGGCTCCACCCCACCCGATCTGGTGCGCGAAACCGCCGAACTGATCCGCGGCCACCGCTTCGCCCTGATGCGCGGCACAGGCCATATCCCGCCTGTTGAAAAGCCTGCTGAATACGCCGCCATCGTGACCCAGTTCCTGATGGAGATCGCCCATGTCTGATATTCTGCTCATCCATGGGGCGGCCCATGGCGCCTGGTGCTGGCACCGGGTGATCCCGGCCCTTGCCGCCCTCGACCACCGCGCCCGGGCCATCGACCTGCCATCGCATGGCGACGATCCCACCAATCCGGCAGAGGTCACGCTCGACAGCTACGCACAGGCCATTCTGAACGCGACCGACGGCCCCACACTCCTCGTCGGCCATTCCATGGGCGGCTTTCCCATCACCGCCGCCGCCCAAATAGCCCCCGACCGCTTCACCGCCCTCATCTACCTTTGCGCTTATCTCCCCCTCCCCGGGATGACCTTGGCCGAGATGCGCCGCGCCGGCCCGCGCCAGCCCCTCGCCGGATCGTTCCGGATCGACGCCTCCCGCACCACCTTCACCTTCGACCCCGACACATCCCCCGCCCTCTTTTACCACGACTGCCCGGCTGATGACGTGGCCCTCGCCCGCCGCCGCCTCTGCCCACAGGCCATTGCCCCGCAGGAAACCCCGATCCCTGACACGGCCCGCGCCGAATCCCTGCCGCGCCATTACATCCTGTGCACCGACGACCGCGCGATCCCGCCCGAATATCAGGCCACCATGGCCGCCCGCCTGCCGCCCGACCACATCCACCGCCTGCCCACCTCGCATTCCCCC
>PNND01000181.1 GCA_013824045.1 Rhodobacter sp.
TGATCTCGGTCCCCGGCCCGATGATGACATCCACCCCCGGCTGGGTATCGGGGTTGCCCGCCTTGCCGATCTTGGCGATGCGCCCGTCGCGCAGGCCGACATCGGCCTTGTAGATGCCCGTCCAATCCACGATCAGCGCATTGGTGATCACCGTATCCATCGCGCCTGCCGCGCGGGTGATCTGGCTTTGCCCCATCCCGTCGCGGATCACCTTGCCCCCGCCGAACTTCACCTCTTCGCCATAGCGCAGAGCATTCGCCCCTTGCGAGGAGCGTTCGGCGATCAGATCACGCTCGACCTCGATGATCAGGTCGGTGTCGCCCAAACGGACCTTATCGCCCACAGTAGGGCCATACATATCGGCATAGGCGGCGCGGGTCATCGCATAGGGCATCGGGTCACTCCTCGGATCGGGTCATGCTGGCGCTGCGTCCGGTGCCTGCGCGCTGACCATGAAACGGTCATCCACGGGCACTTGCAGCGCGGTGGCAAGTGCGTTGGTCTGGGCGGCCATGGCGATCACCGCCATCAACTCGCCATGCTGGGCATCGGTCATGCCCTTGGCGCGGGCGGCAGCTGTGTGAGAATGGATGCAGTAGCTGCAGTTGTTGGTGACCGATACGGCCACGTAGATCATCTCTTTCACCAGCGGGTCGAGATGGCCGGGCCCCATCACCACCTGCAGCCGTTCCCATGTCGCGCGCAAGAGCACCGGGTCGGCGGCCAGCGCGCGCCAGAAGTTGTTTACGTAATCGGTGTTCCGCTTGGCGCGAATGTCGTCGAACACGGCGAGGGCTTCCGCCCCCGCCGCCTTGTCCGAAAGGATCGGCGCAACGGCCATCAGACCACCGCCATCACGCGGGCGGGGCCGCCTGTGCCCGTCTTGTGCTTGGGCGCGCCGATGAAAACGGTGGCCCCGGCGGCCGGCAGGCCATCCAGCCCAGCAAGGTTTTCGATCCCGAACCGCCCACCCGGCAGCCAGCTGAAATGCACCGCAAAATCGGCGGAATTGCCCGGGTCAAGCGACAGGGTATCCACCCCGATCGAGGCCACATCCAGCCCGGCCAGCATGTCGGTCGCCGCCTTGGAGAAGCCGGGGAAGGCAAACTTACCCTCGGCATCGTTGCGATAGGAAGGATCGCCCACCTTGACCGCCCAGCCCGAATTCATCGCCACACAGGCGCCTGCGGGAATGTCGCCATTCGCGCTGACCCAAGCTTCGATGTCGGCGGGCTCCACCATGGCGTTGGGGTCTTCCGCAGCCTTGGTCTTGATGTCGATGATGCAAAGGGGGCAAATCAGCTGTTCGGGGGCCAGATCGGCAACCGAGGTGCCATCTTCGGTAAAGTGCAGCGGCGCGTCGATATGAGTACCGGTATGTTCAAAGATCGTCAGCTTCCAGAGCTGATAGCCGGAATCGGCGAACTTCACGGCCGGCTCATAAAGGATACCGGGATTGCCATCGAATGTCGGGAAGGCCCCGTCATAGGCGTGGGTCAGATCGACCACGCGCCCCGCCGACTGCGCCAGTGCCGGTCGCGCCGTTGTCAGGCCCGATGCCATGACCGCCGCCGTCGTCGCGGCCGCCCCGGTGAACAGCGCACGGCGCGACAGCATGGATTGCTTGACCGACTCGATAAGGCAGGTGTCACACATGGTAGCCTCCTTGTATTTCAGGTCTCTCGCTGCAGCCCCGGCCGCAGGGGCAAGCCGTGATCCGGCCCGCAACATCAGCCTTTCATCCGGCTTGCCCTGGCGTCAAGCACGGTCAAAGCAGCCCCATGACCTTGGCGTTAAACCCATAGACAGTGCGCCCACCGCTCAGCGGCACAAGGTTCACCTCCCGGCTTTGCCCCGGTTCGAACCGCACGGCGGTGCCGGCAGGAATGTCCAGCCGCATGCCACGCGCAGCGGCACGGTCAAAGGACAGGCCGGGGTTGGTTTCGGCAAAGTGGTAATGGCTGCCCACCTGCACCGGGCGGTCGCCTGTATTGGCCACCATCAGGGTGATCTGGGCGGCCTCGGCGTTGAGGATGATCTCACCCTTTGCCGGGAAGACCTCGCCCGGGATCATTTCCGCCCCCGCAGCCAGGCCAGGGCAAAACCGCCCGCCGCCGCCGCGGCCACGGCGATGATCCAGCCATATTGGATGCCATGCGGATGGGGGTGGAACCCGTCATGCGCGAAGGCAGGCAAGGCGAGGGTCGTCAGAACGGGGGCCATCATACGAACCATGGGATACCTCTCAGCGGATGGGGTGGTGAACGGTGACAAGCTTGGTGCCGTCAGGGAAGGTCGCCTCGACCTGCACGGAATGGATCATCTCGGGGATACCTTCCATGCATTGCTCGCGCGTGATGACATGGGCTCCCGCCTCCATCAGGTCGGCCACGGACCGGCCGTCGCGCGCGCCTTCCACGACGAAATCGGTGATCAGGGCGATGGCCTCGGGGTGGTTCAGCTTCACACCGCGCGCCAGCCTGCCACGCGCCACCATGGCGGCGAGGCTGACCAGCAGCTTGTCCTTTTCACGCGGGGTCAGGTTCATGCCGTCTTCTCCTGAAACTGCCAGACGCGCGGCAGCACCGCCCCGCGCCGCAAAACCGATAGCGCGCGCACGATCTGGCGGCGCAGGGGCCAGCCATCGTGTGCCATGGCGCGCAGCGTGAGCCGCCCGTCATAGGCCGAGGCGGCAGCAACCACCCCCGGCTCATCCAGCACGCGGCGCAGGGGGCCTATGGCATCCTCCAGCCCCGGAGCCACCATCACAAGGCTGGCAAAGGCCCGCGCGCCGCCCAAAACGGCCTGCCCGGCGCCCAGCGCCGCATCGTTCAGGGCCAG
>PNND01000465.1 GCA_013824045.1 Rhodobacter sp.
GCGCGCTCAAGGATCGGTGTTGCGGGGGCGGTCAGAAGCGTGGCAATGAACATGAAGTTTCCGATAGTGGACAAGCCCGTCGCTTTCGCACGACGTTCCGCCGCTTTAGGGCAATTTTTGCGCTTGTGCCACCCCGTCCGCCCCGCTATCCCCACCGACGGGACACCCCTCCCCAACGAGGGGCTTTTAGCTGGAAGGCTACCATGACAGACCTGACCTCGCCGGCCAAGCGCCCGGCCAATCCGCGCTTCTCCTCTGGCCCCTGCGCCAAGGTTCCCGGCTTCACCCTTGATCATCTGGCCGATGCCCCACTGGGCCGCTCGCACCGTGCCGCTGTCGGCAAGGCCAAGCTGAAGGAAGCCATTGATCTTACCCGCGAAATTCTCGGCGTTCCTGCCGATTACCGCATCGGCATCGTCCCCGGATCGGATACCGGCGCCGTTGAGATGGCGATGTGGACGATGCTCGGCGCCCGCCCGGTGGAGATGCTGGCATGGGAATCCTTCGGCGAAGGCTGGGTCACCGATGCCGTCAAACAGCTCAAGCTGAACGCCACGGTCAAGATCGCCCCCTATGGCCAGATCGTCGATCTGGCGACCGTGGATTTCGACAGCGACGTGGTCTTCACCTGGAACGGCACCACCTCTGGCGTGCGCGTCCCGAACGGCGACGCCATCCCCGCCACCCGTCAGGGCCTCACGATCTGTGATGCCACCTCCGCCGCCTTTGCGATGGATCTGCCTTGGGACAAGCTGGATGTCACCACCTTCTCCTGGCAAAAGGTGCTGGGCGGTGAAGGCGCGCATGGGGTGCTGATCCTGTCGCCCCGCGCCGTGGAACGGCTGGAAGCCTACACCCCCACCTGGCCCTTGCCCAAGATTTTCCGTCTGACATCAAAGGGTAAGCTGATCGAAGGCATCTTCGTTGGCGAAACGATCAACACGCCCTCGATGCTGGCGGTCGAGGATTACCTCGTCGCGTTGAAATGGGCCAAATCGGTGGGCGGCCTGCCCGGCCTGATCAACCGCGCCACCGCCAATGCCAGCGTGGTCTGGGATTTCTGCGCTGCCAATCCGTGGTTGCAAAATCTGGCAGAAAACCCCGCCAATGCCTCCACCACCAGCGTCTGCCTGAAGTTCGTCGATCCCCGCATCACCGATGGCGAGGCTTTCGCCAAGGCCGTGGCCAAGCGGCTGGAAAAGGCGGGCGTGGCCTATGACGTGGGCGCTTATCGCGATGCCCCCCCCGGCCTGCGCGTCTGGTGCGGATCGACGGTGGAAACCGCCGATGTCGCCGCCCTGATGCCGTGGATCGCCCATGCCTTCGAGGCTGAGATCGCAGCAGCGGCGCAGGCCGCCTGATCCCTAGGATGGGCAGACTGCCCATCCGACCCACCCCCAATTCCCTTACAGACAGGAGCCCAAAATGGCCCCCCGCGTTCTCGTTTCCGACGAACTTTCCGAAACCGCCGTCCAGATCTTCCGCGACCGTGGGGTCGAGGTGGACTACATGCCGAAACTCGGCAAAGACAAGGAAAAGCTGGCCGAAATCATCGGCCAATATGATGGCCTTGCCATCCGGTCTGCCACCAAGGTGACTGAAAAACTGCTGGAACAGGCCACCAACCTCAAGGTCGTCGGTCGCGCCGGGATCGGGGTGGATAATGTCGATATCCCGGCGGCGTCCAAGAAGGGCGTCATCGTGATGAATACGCCTTTCGGCAATTCCATCACCACTGCCGAACATGCCATCGCGATGATGTTCTCCATCGCGCGGCAAATCCCCGAGGCGAACACCTCCACCCATGCGGGCAAGTGGGAAAAGTCCAAATTCATGGGTGTGGAACTGTTCAACAAGACCCTCGGCGTGATCGGTGCGGGTAATATCGGCGGCATCGTCTGCGACCGCGCAGTGGGCCTGAAAATGAAGGTCGTGGCCTACGATCCCTTCTTGTCCGAGGAACGCGCCAAACAGCTTGGCGTGACCAAGGTGGAACTGGATGAACTGCTGGCGCGGGCCGATTTCATCACTCTGCACGTGCCGCTCACCGACAAGACCCGCAACATCCTGTCGCGCGAGAACCTTGCCAAAACCAAGAAGGGCGTCCGCATCATCAACTGCGCCCGGGGCGGGCTGATCGACGAAGCGGCACTGAAGGACGCGCTGGACGCAGGCCATGTCGCCGCAGCCGCGCTGGATGTGTTCGAGGTGGAACCTGCGACTGAAAACGTCCTCTTCAACCATCCCAACGTTGTCTGCACCCCGCATTTGGGTGCCGCGACGACCGAAGCGCAGGAGAACGTGGCGCTGCAAGTGGCCGAACAGATGTCGGACTACCTGCTTACCGGGGCCGTGCAGAACGCGCTGAACATGCCCAATGTCACGGCAGAAGAGGCCGCGGTCATGGGCCCTTGGGTCAAGCTCGCCCTGCATCTCGGCGCCTTCATCGGCCAGATGACGGATGAACCGATCAAGGCCATCAATATCCTCTACGATGGCACTGTTGCCGAGATGAACCTCGCCGCTTTGAACCAGTCGGTCATCGCGGGCGTGCTGAAAACCCAGAACCCGGATGTGAACCTCGTCTCCGCGCCCATCGTGGCCAAGGAACGCGGCATCCAGATTTCCACCACTCGGCAGGAAAAGACCGGAGTGTTCGACGCCTATATCAAGGTCACAATGGTGACGGACAAACGCGAACGGTCCGTCGCGGGTACCTGCTTCAGCGATGGCAAGCCGCGCTTCATCCAGATCAAGGGCATCAACATCGACGCCGAGATCGGCCGCCACATGCTTTATACCACCAACGAAGACGTGCCGGGCATCATCGGCCTTCTT
>PNND01000211.1 GCA_013824045.1 Rhodobacter sp.
GTCACGGGCAAGTTCGATCTGATCGTTTCCAACCCGCCCTACATCGCCGAGTCTGAGATGCCCTCCCTCTCGCCCGAGGTGCAGCGTGAGCCGCACCGCGCCCTCACGCCGGGGGGCGACGGGCTGGATGCCTATCGCGCCATTGCCCGCGCCGCTCCGGCCCATCTGAACCCCGGTGGCCGGCTCATGGTGGAAATCGGCCCGACGCAAGCCGCCGCTGTCACCGCGCTTTTCACTGCGCAGGGCCTGACAGACATCCGCATCCTGCCCGATCTGGATGGTCGCGACCGTGTGGTGATCGCCCGCCAGCCCGGCAACCAGGCCCCGTCCGCGACCGCCTGATCTGCGGGAATTCGGCCACAATCTGCCCAAAGAACAGGGGTTTTGCCGCCCATCCCGCCGCTCGCTGCGCGAATCCTCTTGTCTTCATCGCTGGACAATGGTTATTCGACGCTCAGGTGATGGGGCAGGGCGCAGGTCCCCCCGCGCCGGAACTGCCTGACAGTTTGACGCGCCTTGGGATGCCCCGTAACGGGAACCCGCACCACAAAGGCGCTTCGCAGAAAGCCAGGTCATCTGGACCAAAGGACAAGATGAGATCTTCCAAGTCCCGCTCGCGCTCAAAGGCGAACCGCCCGCGCACCCTCGGCAACATAATCAACCGCGTCTTCGACAGCTCTGGCCCCGAAGGCAAGGTGCGTGGCACGCCGCAACAGATCATCGAGAAGTATCAGCTTCTCGCCCGTGACGCGCAGCTGTCGAATGACCGCGTCGCTGCTGAAAACTTCCTGCAGCATGCCGAGCATTACACCCGCCTGCTGGGCGAGGCGATGCGCGAGATGGCCGCCGAACAGGAAGAGCGTCAGCGCAATCAGCAGAACAACCCGCAGCAGGGTGGTCAGCAGGGCGGCGGCCAATATGGCGGCCAGAACGGCAACCAGAACGGCAACCAGCAGAACGGCTATCAAGGCGTCGGCCAGCAGAATGGCAATGGCAACCGCGACCGTGACAACAATCAGGGCTACAACCGCGACGGCAACCGCGACAACCGCGATGGCAACCGGGATCAGCCGTGGCGCGACCGTCAGGATCGCGGCGAATACCGAGACTATCGCAACGCGGATGAGGCTGCCCCCTCGGGCGCTGCGGTGATCGAATTGGGCGAGGGTGGGGATACCAATCTGGTGGAAACGCCCGAAGCGCGTCCGTTCCAGCCGCGCCGCGATGATCGCGGCGATCGTCCGGATCAGGGCAACCGCCAAGATCGCGGTGATCGCCAGAACAATGATCGTCAGGGTGGCGAGCGTCAGAACAATGATCGTCAAGGCGGTGAACGCCAGGGTGGTGAACGCCAAGGTGGCGAACGTCAGGATCGCAACAACCGGGGTGATTTCCGCCGCGACCGCGACAATCGGCGTGACCAGCAGCCGCAAGCTGTGACCGAAGCCGCCCAAGCGGCACCCCCGGTCGCTGTCGCGGCTCCGGCCCCCGCTGCGCCGAAAGCGCCGAAGCAGCCTGCCGTTGCGTCCCCCGTCGCAGATATGGCCGAGGCCCCGAAAAAGACCCGCGCACCGCGCAAGCCCAAGGCAGACAAGGATGCTTCCGGATCTGATCCGGCTGCGGCTGCGGAATAAGGCGTTAACCGCCCAGTAACCAAGCTGAAAGAAAGGCCGGGGTCAAACCCGGCCCTTCTTCATGCCTTGATCACCCTTGCCAGAGCGCAGAACTGCTCCAGCGAGATCTCCTCGGCGCGCTGCGTCGGCACGATCCCCGCTGCCTCCAGCTTTGCCTCGATCTCTGTATGCAGCCCCTTCAACGATGACCGCAGCATCTTGCGCCGCTGGTTGAAGGCCATGGCCGTGATTCGGCTCAGCACTGCGCCATCTGCCGGAAAGCGCGGCTCGGCCAATCGGGTGATATGTACTACGGCAGAATGCACCTTGGGCGCGGGGGTAAAGGCCTCGGGCGGCAGATGCATCACGATTTTCGCCTCGGCCCGCCATTGCACCAAAAGCGCCAACCGCCCGTAATGATCCGTCCGAGGCTTAGCCACGATCCGCTCGGCCACTTCTTTCTGGAACATTAGTGTCAGGCTTTCCCAGAAGGGCGGCCAGACCGCGGGCGTCAGCCAGCGGATCAGCAATTCCGTGCCCACATTATAGGGCAGGTTGGCCACCACTCGCACCGGGGGGGTAAGGTGCGCCAGCACATCCACCTCCAGCGCGTCGCCGTTGATCACCTCCAGCCGCCCGGGATAGACCGCCCCGATTTCGGCCAGCGGGGCCATGCAGCGGGGATCCTTTTCCACTGCCAGCACTCGCCGCGCCCCTTCGGCCAGCAATCCGCGCGTCAGCCCGCCGGGGCCGGGGCCCACCTCCAGCACATCACAACCCGACAGATCCCCCGCCTGACGCGCAATCTTGGCCGTCAGGTTCAGATCAAGCAGGAAGTTCTGGCCCAACTGCTTTTTCGCCACCAGATCATGCGCCCGGATCACCTCGCGCAGCGGCGGAAGCCCGTCAATCGTCGCCATGAACCTTGCCCCCGTCTTCTCTGCTCAAATATCCCTGGGGTGCGGGGGCTGGCCCCCGCGGCCGACGCTTAAACCCCGCGCGCCGCCGCCATCTGTTGCGCCATCCGCAGCGCCGCGACAAGGCTGGCCGCGCTGGCGATCCCCTTCCCGGCGATGTCATAGGCGGTGCCGTGATCGGGCGAGGTGCGGATGAAGGGCAGGCCCAGCGTCACATTCACCCCGCCGTCGAAATCCACTGTCTTGATCGGGATCAGCGCCTGATCATGATACATGCAGACGGCCACGTCATACCGCGCCCG
>PNND01000282.1 GCA_013824045.1 Rhodobacter sp.
GTGGGCCTGTGCGAGTATGTCCAGCACCTGTCGATCTTTGATTATGTCTGCGTCTCGGCCAGCCTGACCGACCGGGTGCTGGAATACGTCGATCACCTGCACGACCATTTCCTAACACCCGTTCATATGAAGGCGGGCCATTACGTGCCGCCCGAAGAACCGGGCTATTCCATCACCATGAAACCTGACAGCATCGCCGCCCATCTCTGGCCCGCTGGCGCGGCTTGGCGGGGCTGATCAGGCCGTCATCGCCTCCACGCTCAACACCGTGGGCAGATGCCGCGCGATCTCATCCCAATGCGCGCCGCGGTCGCGGCTGGCAAAGACCGATCCGCTGTTGGTGCCGAAATACACCCCCGTCGGGCTGGCCCGATCCACTGTCATGGCCTGCCGCAGCACGGTGAAGAAGCAGTCCTTCGCTGGAAGCCCTTCCGTCATGGCCTGCCAGGTTTCGCCCGCGTCCTCCGACCGATAGACTGCCGCCGATGCCCCGGGCGGATAGCGCCCTTTCGTGTCGCCATTCAGGGGAAAGGTCCAGAGCCGCCGCGCATCCGCAGGGTCCACCGCGATGGGAAAGCCGAAATCGCTGGGAAGCCCCGCCGTGATCGGATGCCAGCTGCGCCCCCCATCCGGGCTGCGAAATACGCCGTGGTGGTTCTGTTGATACATCAGATCGCCACCACCCCCCGCGCGCACCATGTTATGCACGCAGAACCCCAACTCATGCCCTTCGCCATGGGCATGGTCGTGGTGGTCGTGATGCCCGTCGCCCTCGTTCGACAGACGGTTCCGCCGCTCCCAACTTTTCCCGCCATCCTCGGTCGCGAATACCCCTGCGGCGCTGATGCCCACCCACAGCTTCCCCGCATCCCCCGGATCGCCCACGATGGTGTGCAAGATCAGCCCTGCACCGCCCGGCTCCCAGTCCGGGCGCGAGGGGTGGTCGGTCAGCGCCTCCACCTCCTGCCAGTTCTCCCCGCCATCATGGCTGGCAAACAGCGTCGCAGGCTTTGCCCCCGCATAAAGCACCCCGCCGGAAAGCCCTAGCGACCACAGCGCGGAAATCCGCCCCTTGAAGGGCGCATCCGGCATGGGCCCGCGCCCCAGATATGCCGCCATCCCCGGATTGTCGGCCAGCATCGCATCCATCATCCCGTTGGCCAGCAGCGACAAGGCCCATGTCTCGCCCCCGTCGGTCGACCGCCACACCCCTGCGCCCTGAAACTCGCCGCCGCCTGCCGCATAAAGCGCGCCCCGTTCCGGATCGCCGATTACATGGTTGATCGGCCAGCCGTCGCAATGTGGCCCCGACACCTGCCAGCCCATCCGCCCGGCCTTTGACCGCAGCAGGAAAACCCCTTTCGTGGTGCCGACCAGCACCGTCACTGCACCCGCCATCTGCCGCCCTCCCCGCCGCCGATGGGGAAAGCCTAGCATTGATCACCGAGTCGTGAACGGTCGATCCGCTGCCCCGGTTACAGCACGCCAATATCCGCCTGCGCGACGGATACCGATTTCACGATGGCAAAGACCTCTGCCCCCTCGGCCAGCCCCATCGCCATGGCCGACCGCCGCGTGATCCGCACCAGCAGTGGGTCGCCGCCCACGGACAGGCGGATCAACGCCCCCGGCCCGTCGCCCATCCGCAGCGCTGTCACCGTTGCGGGCAGCACGTTCAGGGCTGACAACCCCTCGGGCCGCGCGCGCGACAGGATCACATCCTGCGCCGCAATCCGTATGCGCACGGCGCTGCCCACACCCGCGTCCACATGCGGCAGCCAGACCGGCCCCGCCGCCGTTTCCAGCCGAGTCAGCCCGTCGCCTTCATGCGCGGCCACGCGGGCGGGCAGGATCGACCCCGCCTCGCGCAGGCCCAGCACGGGCGCCAGTGCCGGATCGGCCAGCACCTCTGCCACTGGCCCCGCCGCCCGGATGCGGCCGCCCTCCATCACGACCAGCGTTGTCGCCAGGCGCGCCACCTCGGCCATGGCATGGCTGACATAGAGGATGGGGATATCTGTCCCGTCACGCAGCCGTTCTAGCCACGGCAGAATCTCGGCCTTGCGCGCCTCATCCAGCGCGGCCAGCGGCTCATCCATCAGCAAGAGGCGCGGGTTTGACAACAGCGCCCGCCCGATGGCGACACGCTGCTTTTCCCCGCCCGAAAGCGCCACCGGATGGCGGTCGAGCAGCGCGCCGATCCCCAGCAGGTCCACCACCGCCTCCAGCGTCACGCCGCCCTTGGGCGCGAACCAGCGCCCATAGGTCAGGTTCTGCCGCACGGTGAGATGCGGGAACAGCCGCGCGTCTTGGAACACATAGCCCAGCCTGCGCTGATGCGGCGGCAGCGCCACGCCTGCGGCCCGGTCAAACAGCACCGCCCCCCCG
The DNA here is from genome assembly GCA_013824045.1 of Rhodobacter sp. Taxonomy (GTDB): domain Bacteria; phylum Pseudomonadota; class Alphaproteobacteria; order Rhodobacterales; family Rhodobacteraceae; genus Paragemmobacter. The sequence continues at coordinate 2,389 of PNND01000282.1, forward strand.
GCGCTGATCTGCCCCCGGTCCGGCATCAGCAGCCCCGCCACCGCATTCACCACCGTCGTCTTGCCAGACCCCGACCGCCCGAACAGCGCTGTCACCCCCGGTGGCGCATCAAAAGCCACATCGAGCGTGAAGCCCGGAAAGGCATGGGCAATGGCAACCGACAGGCTCATCTCTGGCCCCCTATCCGCCGCGCCACGCGCCGTGCGATCCATTCCGACGCGATCAGCGCCCCCATCGCCACGGTGATGGATACGATCACGAGGCGGAACGCCTGCGCGTCCCCCCCCGGCACCTGCAGGAAGGCATAGATGGCCGATGGCAGCGTCTGCGTCTCACCGGGGATGTTCGACACGAAGGTGATCGTCGCGCCGAACTCGCCCATCGCCTTGGCGAAGGCCAGCACCGAACCGGCCAGCACGCCGGGT